>NZ_JBBBDX010000010.1:0-124437 GCF_037199545.1 Agromyces sp. CCNWLW213
CCCCCCCCCCCCCCCCCCCCCCCCCCCCCCCCCCCCCCCCCCCCCCCCCCCCCCCCCCCCCCCCCCCCTCCCCCCCCTCTCCCCCCCCCCCCCCCCCCCCCCCCCCCCCCCGGAACCATGAGCGGGCATCGTCCCGCGGCATCCGTCGAACGCAGGAGAGACCATGACCACCACCGACAGCGGCCCCGCCCCGGCCGTGAGCTCGGTCGACGGCGAGCGCCTCGTCGCGCCCCAGCCGGAGCCCTCCCGGTCCGCCCGACGTCGTCGGCGCGCCGGAGGACTCACCCCGTACGCCTTACTCGTCCCGGCGTCGATCGTGCTCGCCGCGATCGTGGGCTGGCCGCTCGTCCAGCTGCTCGTCATGTCGATGCAGGAGTTCGGCCGGGCCCAGGTGTTCGGCGCCCCGCCCGAGTGGGTGTGGTTCGACAACTACGTCTCCGTGCTCACCGATCCGACCTTCTACGCGGTCCTCGGCCGCAGCCTGGTCTTCGCCGCCGCGTGCGTCGTCATCACCATGGCGCTCGGGACCCTCGTGGCACTGCTCCTGCAGCGGCTTCCGAAGGCGTTCCGCCTGCTGCTCTCGCTCGGACTGCTCCTCGCCTGGGCGATGCCGCCGCTGTCGGCGACCATCGTGTGGGGCTGGATGTTCGACACCGACTACGGGGTCGTCAACTCGGTGCTCGTCAACACGTTCGGGCTCGAGCAGTACACCCAGCACTCGTGGCTGATCGAGCCGCTGAGCTTCTTCCTCGTCGCGGGCGTGATCATCGTCTGGGGCGCGGTGCCGTTCGTCGCCTTCGCGCTCTACGCGGGCCTGACCCAAGTTCCCGACGAGGTGCTCGAGGCCGCGCAGCTCGACGGCGCGGGCGGCTTCAGCCGGTTCCGGCTCATCGTCTTCCCGTACCTCAAGCCGATCTTCCTGATCACGACGATCCTCCAGATCATCTGGGACCTGAAGGTGTTCACCCAGATCTTCGCGCTGCAGGACATCGGCGGCATCCGGGAGCAGACCAACACGCTCGGCGTGTACATCTACCAGGTGTCGATCGCCGGCGGCGACTTCGGCACGGGCGGCGCGATCGCCGTCATCACCGCGATCATCCTCATGTCCATCTCGCTCTACTACGTGCGCCAGACCGTCAAGGAGGAGGAGCTGTGAGCGCCCTCATCGCGCCCGGCACGCAGCCCGGCGCATCCGGCCGACCCGCCGTCCGCGCCTCCGCCGCGCCCCGCCGCCACCGCGTCCGCCCCGCCACCGTGGGCTGGAGCGCGTTGTCGGTCGTGCTCTTCGCCCTGTTCGCCTTCCCGGTCTACTGGATGGTGAACACGTCGTTCCAGCCGAACAACGAGATCCGCGGATCCGAGCTGCACTTCTGGCCCGACAACTTCACGCTGCGCAACTACGCCACCGTGCTCTTCGACCCGGGTCGCACGCCGTTCGGCCCGGCCGCGGTCAACTCGCTCGTGGTGACGCTCACGACGGTCGCGGTCGCGCTCGTCTTCGCCTTCCTCGCGGCGCTCGCCGTCACCCGATTCCGCTTCGCGTCCCGCCGCACCTTCATCATCGTGATCCTGGTCGTCCAGATGATCCCGGGCGAGGCCATGATCGTGTCGATCTTCCGCGTCATCGACGGCTGGCAGCTGCTCAACACCCTCATCGGCCTCACGATCGTGTACGTCGCGACCGTGCTGCCGTTCACGATCTGGACCCTGCGCGGGTTCGTGAACGGAGTGCCGGCCGAACTCGAGGAGGCGGCGATGATCGACGGGTGCTCGCGCTCCGGGGCGTTCTGGCGGGTCACGTTCCCGCTGCTCGCGCCGGGTCTCGTCGCGACCGGCGTGTTCGGCTTCATCCAGGCCTGGAACGAGTTCGTGATCGCGCTCGTGCTCAACGCGCGTCCCGAGATGATGACCCTCCCGGTGTGGCTGCGCACGTTCCTCGTCGCGAACGGCACCACGAACTGGGCCGCGATCATGGCCGGGTCGACGCTCATGGCGATCCCGGTGATCGTGTTCTTCCTCTTCGTCCAGGGGCGCATGACCAGCGGCCTGGTCAGCGGGGCGGTCAAGGGATGAGCGCAGCGAACGCCGACGGCGCGGCCGAGGGCCTGCGTCGGAACATCCTGACCACCCTGCTTCCGGGCTTCACCGGGCCCGCCGCGCCCGAGTGGCTGCTCGGACTGCTGCGCGAGGGGCTCGGCGGCGTGTGCCTGTTCGGCACGAACGTGCACACGACGGTCCAGCTCGCCGAGCTCACCGCGACGCTTCGCGGCGCGAATCCCCTCGCGGTCGTCGCGATCGACGAGGAGGGCGGCGACGTCACGCGCCTGTTCGCCGACCGGGGCGCGCCCTACCCCGGCAACGCCGTGCTCGGCCGGATCGACGACGAGTCGCTGACGAACGCCGTCGCCCGCGCCGTCGGCGAGGCGCTCGCCGAGGTGGGCTGCACGTTGACCTTCGCGCCCGACGCCGACATCAACTCGAACCCGCTCAACCCGGTGATCGGCGTGCGGAGCTTCGGCGCGGCACCCGATCTCGTCTCGCGACACACGGCCGCGTGGATCCGCGGCGTCCAGTCCACGGGCATCGCCGCGAGCGCGAAGCACTTCCCCGGTCACGGAGACACGGAGACCGACTCGCACCTCGCGCTGCCCGTGGTCGACCTGCCCGTCGAACGGCTCCGCGAGCGCGAGCTCGCGCCGTTCCGTGCCGCGATCGCCGCCGGGACGCGCACGATCATGACCTCGCACATCCTGCTGCCGCGGCTCGACGCCGACCGCCCGGCCACGCTGTCGCCCCGCATCCTGCAGGGACTGCTCCGCGAGGAGCTCGGCTTCGAGGGCGCCGTCGTCTCCGATGCGCTCGACATGGCGGGGGCGAGCGGCGAGCTCGGCATCCCCGAGGCGGCGGTTCGCGCGCTCATCGCCGGCTGCGACCTGCTGTGCATCGGCACGGACAACACGGCGGCCCAGCTCGACGACATCGTCGCGGCGATCGAGGACGCGATCGACTCCGGTCGACTCCCGGCGGACCGGGTCGCGGAGGCTGCCGGGCGCGTGCGCGCGCTGGCGATTCCGGCCCCCGCGATGCCCGCGGCCCGCGGGGCGCTCCCCTCCGACCTGCGCGAACGGATCGCCGCGTCGTTCCACGTCGCCCCCGGCGCGCTCGAGCGCCTCGCCGGCACGGGCCGCATCGGCACGGTCGTGCGCGTCGACACCGCGGCGAACATCGCCGTGGGCGGCGTCCCGTGGGGGCCGTTCGCGCTCCTCGCCGCCCCTGATCCGGCGCGTCCGGCACCGGGCTGGCTCTCGGATGCCGCGATCGTCGCGCTCGACGCGGCGAGCCCGGTCGACGACCCGGCCGGGCTCGCCGGGCCCGTGCTCGTCGTCGGCAAGGACCTGCACCGGCACCCCTTCGCCGTCGCGGCGATCGAACGGCTCCGCGCCGTGCGCCGGGACGTGGTCACCGCGGACCTCGGCTGGCCCGGCGACGATCGAGCGTTCGCCGACATCGCGACCTTCGGTGCGTCGCGTGCCGTGGCCGAGGCGTTCGCCGGACTGGTCGACAGCGCGCTGCGCGCCGCCCCCGCGGGGGTGTCGTGAGGCTCGGCATCGACATCGGCGGCACCAAGACCGCGGCCGTCGCGATCGGCGACGACGGCGCCCTCAGCGACCAGGTGCGCATGCCCACGGGCTTCGGCGCCGATGCGGTCGTCGACACGGCGCTCCGCACGGTCGAGCGGATGTCGCAGCTCGCCGGCGTCGACGCGCGCGCGTTCCGCTCCATCGGCATCGGCATCCCCGGCTCGGTGGACTCCGCCACCGGACGCGTCGCGCACGCCGTCAACCTCGGCCTCGAGGGACTCGACCTCGGGCCGCAGCTCGCCGATCGGCTCGGGGTCGACGTGCGCATCGAGAACGACGTGAACGCCGCTGCGCTCGGCGCCCACCACCTGCTCGGCCTCGCCGACGGCACCCGCGCCCACTCGATGGCCTACCTCAACCTCGGCACCGGGCTCGCGGCGGGCATCGTGCTCGACGGGCACCTGCTCAGGGGGCGCCGGGGCGTCGCGGGCGAGATCGGGCACATCCCGGTCGACCCGGCCGGCGCGGCCTGCCCGTGCGGACAGCGCGGCTGCCTCGAGACCGTCGCCTCGGGGTCGGCGCTCGCCGCGCTGTGGCCCGGCACGGACCGGCACCCGAGCCTCGAGCTCTTCGACCGCGCCGACGCCGGCGATCCGGCCGCCCTCGCCGTCCGCGAGCGGTTCCTCACGGGGGTCGCCTCCGCGGTGCGGCTGCTCGCCCTCACGACCGACGTCGACGACATCGTCATCGGCGGCGGGCTCGCCGCCCTCGGCGAGCGGCTCCTCGCCGGAACGCGGCGCGTGCTGTCCGGCTGGGCCGCCGACTCCGCGTTCCTCGCCTCGCTCGACCTCGCCCCACGCGTGCAGGTCATCCCGCGGGGGTTCCCGGCCGCGGCCGTCGGCGCGGCGCTCGTCGGCGACGAGCCGGGGCGACCCGCCCCCCGGGCGGCCGAGGAGTCCGTCGCGGGGACGCGCGCCGGACGGCTCGCCGACGCAGAGGAGGTGCCCGCATGGCCGAGGTCGTGATCGTCGGATCCGAGGAGGAGGCCGGCGAGCTCGCGGCATCCGCTCTCGTCGACCTCGTTCGCGCGCGGCCCGACGCCGTGCTGGGGCTCGCGACCGGCTCGACGCCCCTGTCGACCTACCGGGCCCTCGCCCGGCGGCTCGGCGACGAGGCGCTCGACGTCTCGCGCCTCCGCGGCTTCGCGCTCGACGAGTACGTCGGGCTGCCCGCGGGCCACCCCGAGTCGTATCGCGCGGTGATCGCCCGGGAGGTGGTCGAGCCGCTCGGGCTCACGCCGTCGCTCGTGCACGTGCCGAACGGCGACCCCGCCACCATCCGCACCGCCGCCGACGACTACGAGCGGGCGATCGAGGCGGCCGGGGGCGTCGACCTGCAGATCCTCGGCATCGGCCGTACGGGGCACATCGGCTTCAACGAGCCGGGGTCCTCGCTCGCGTCGCCGACCCGGGTGAAGACCCTGACCGAGCAGACGCGCGCCGACAACGCGCGCTTCTTCGACGCGCCCGACGACGTGCCGGTGCACTGCATCACGCAGGGGATCGGCACGATCCTGCGCGCACGGCACCTCGTGCTGCTCGCGTTCGGGGCGGCGAAGGCTCGCGCGGTCGCCGACGCGGTCGAGGGTCCCGTGACGGCGAGCCGCCCCGGTTCGGCGATCCAGCTCCATCCGCACGCGACCGTGATCGTCGACGAGGCGGCGGCCGCCGCACTCGAGCACGCCGAGTACTACCGGCACGCGTGGGCGAACAAGCCCGACTGGCAGGGCATCTGACGCTCGACGCGACCGGACGTTCCCGGGACCGCCGTGCACGCGGTCGGCCGGGTTCGCCCATGCGACACGTTCGGGCGTGACGTCAGCGGGGGATGAGCGCACGCACCGTCTCGAGGTAGGCGTCCTCGTCGAAGTCGGGGAGGATCGCGCGCTGCACCATGAAGCCGGGCGCGAGCCCCATGAGGACCGGCACGACACGACGCGCGTACGCCTCGGGATCGTCGCCCGCGTGCTCGGGATGCGATGCCGCCCACTCGGCCACCAGGGTGACCAGCATCCGGCGGACGGGCACGAGGAACCGTGACACCATCTCGCGCACCGAGGGGTCGATCGCCGCCTCCGCCCAGACCTGGAGGAACAGGTTCGGCGTGATGTCCTCGTGTCGCATGCCGTCGATGAGCGTCGCGACGACCTCGCCCGGCGGCAGCGGGCCGTGGTCGGCGCGAACCTCCTCGAGCTCGAGCGACCGTGCCGACAGCACGTGCTGCGCGGCGGCGAGGAAGAGCTCCTCCTTGCTCGCGAAGTGCCCGTAGATCGCCCCCGCCGACAGGCCGGACGCCGCGATGATGTCGCTCATCGACGTGCCGCGGAAGCCCTTCGCGGCGAAGCACCGGAGCGCGGCCTGCGCGATCTCCGAACGCCTCGCCTCGCGATAGGCCTCGGTCACCTTCGGCATCGCTCGCCTCCTCCCGGCTCTTGACGATCCTAGGCTGCGGGTCCATCATAAAGAACGAACATTCGTTTTTGATAGGAGTCGTCATGGAGACCGACACCCGTCGCCGGCCCGCCCTCACGTCGTTCGGCCGCGCCGCCGGCATCGGTGCGGCGCTGTCCGTCCTCGTCGGCCTCATCGTCCTCGCGTTCGCCTGGCCCTCCGTCACGGCCGAGCCGAAGGGGGTCCGGGTCGCCGTCGCCGGTCCCGAGGCCGGCGTCGAGCAGATCGAGGAGCGCGTCGGCGAACAGGCCGGCGGCGCCGTCGAGCTCGACCGCGTCGACGACCGCGACGCGGCGGTGGCGGCGATCGAGCGACGCGAGGCCTACGGCGCCATCGTCCTCGGCGACGCGCCGACCGACGCCCCCGAGGTCCTCGTGGCCTCCGCCGCGAGCCCCGTCGTCGCGCAGACGCTGCGCGCGACGGCGGCGGAACTGCAGCAGGGCATCGACGCGCGGCTGCGCGACGAGCTGCCCTCGCAGCTGCAGGCGGTCCTCCAGGAGGCGATCGGCTCGGCGGTGCAGGCCGCGCTGGCCCAGGCGTCCGGCCAGGCGCCGTCGTCGCCGCCCGCCGCACCCAGCGTCCCCGAACTCCCGACCGTGACGGTCGCCGTCACCGACGTGGTCCCGCTCGCCGACACCGACCCGCGCGGCTCCGGACTCACGGCGGCCATGTTCCCGATCGTGATCGGCGGCATGCTCGGCGGCATCGCCATCTCGCTCGGCGTGATCGGCGCGGTGCGCCGCGTGGTCGCGGTGCTGGTCTACTCCGTCGCGGCCGGCCTGCTGCTCGGGGCCATCCTGCAGGGATGGTTCGGCGCACTGCAGGGGGACTACTGGCTGAACAGCGCCGCACTCGCGCTCGCCCTCGCCGCGATCGCCGCGCCGATCACCGGGTTCGTCGCGCTCATGGGACGCGCGGGAATCGGCCTCGGCGTGGTGACGTTCCTGCTGGTCGCGAACCCCATCTCCGCGGCCGCGGTGCCCGTCGAGTTCCTGCCGGAGCCGTGGGGCGCGATCGGCCAGTGGTTCCCGCCCGGTGCTGCGGCGACGCTCCTGCGCGACCTGTCCTACTTCCCTGCGGCGGATGCCACGTTCCCGTGGCTCGTGCTCGCCTCGTGGGCCGCGGGCGGCATCCTGCTGTCGCTGATCGGGCACGTCCGCGCCGCCGGCGGCGCCCGATCCGACGACGAGGCGGCGCAGGCGGATGGTCCCGCCGAACCCGCGGCGGCCGGGCGCGAGGCGGCGCCGGTCACCTGAGCCGCCACGGCGGCACCCGGCGATCGAGCGATGCCGGCCACGCCGTTCCGGTCGCGCACTCGACGGATGCCGCATCATCCGTCGTCGCGGTTAGGCTTGAACCTCGTGAACGACGCCACGCCCGACACGCCCCAGGTGGGGTTCAACGACCTGCTGCGCCTCCTGCTCGAGATCTTCGCGATCGTGTCGCTCGGCATCTTCGGGTTCGTCGCGTTCGAGCTGCCGTGGCCGGGCGTCCTGCTCGGCCTCGGCCTGCCGGTCGTCGCGGCCCTGCTCTGGGCGCTGTTCCGCTCGCCGAAGGCCGTGTTCCACGTCGACCCGTTCGTGAAGGCGCTCGTCGAGATCGCCGTGTTCTCGAGTGCCGCGATCGCCTGGTGGGTCATGGGACAGCCGGTGATCGCGGTCGTGTTCGGCGTGGTCGCGGCCGTCAGCGGCGTCATCAACGGCCGCCGCGAGTTCGGCGGCTGACGCGCGCCTCAGCGGAAGATGACGGTGCGCTGCCCGTCGAGCAGCACGCGCCGCTCGGCGAACCACTTGACCGCCTGCGAGAGCGTGCGGCTCTCCTCGTCCTGGCCGATCGCGACGAGCTCGGCGACCGAGCGCGAGTGCTCGACGCGCACCACGTTCTGCTCGATGATCGGGCCCTCGTCGAGGTCGCTCGTGACGAAGTGCGCCGTCGCCCCGATGAGCTTGACGCCGCGCGCGTGCGCCTGCCGGTACGGGTTCGCGCCCTTGAACCCGGGCAGGAACGAGTGGTGGATGTTGATGCAGCGCCCGGCCAGGGCGTCGCACAGCTCGGGCGACAGGATCTGCATGTACCGGGCGAGCACCACGAGCTCGAGGTCGTGCTCCTCGACGGCCTCGAGGATCCGCCGCTCGAACGCCGCCTTCGTCTCGGGGGAGACCACGGCCTCGGACTCGAACGGCACGCCGTAGAAGTCGACGAGGTCGCGCAGCGTGCCGTGGTTCGAGAGCACGAGCGGGATCTCGACGGGCAGCTGCCCCGCGCGCTGCCGGAACAGCAGGTCGTTGACGCAGTGGCCCGCCGTCGATGCGAGCACGAGCGTGCGCAACGGTCGGCCGACCTCGTCGAGGTGCAATTCCATCTGCCAGCGCTCGCGCACCGGGGCGAGGGCGGCCTCGAACTCGGCCCGGTCGGCGGGCGACTCGACCTGCACGCGCATGAAGAAGCGGCCGGTGTCGTGGCTGGCGAACTGCTGGCTCTCCGTGATGTTGCCGCGTGCGGCGACGATGGCGCCGCTCACGGCATGGACGATCCCGGGGCCGTCGGTGCAGCTCAGCGTGACGACCCAGTGGTACAGGTGCGTGCCGGCGGCATCCGCGGCGTCGGTGGCATCCGTGGTCATCCGGACAGCGTACCCGGCGGTCGCGCGTCGCTCCGGGCGTTCAGGCGACGCTCGGATGCCGCGCGGTAGACTGTTCCCGGTCGTGCGGTCACCGCCGGCCCCGGGCGCGCACGTGAGCGCGTAGTCGACCCGCCCGCAGGCATCGCCGCGAGCGGGGAACGCCGTCGGATGAAGTCCATGCCGATCACCTCCTCGTCGCGCGCCGTCGCGACCTCCTCCTCAGCCATGCCGTGGAAGCCGCTCATCGCGCTCGCCACGGCCGTCTTCCTGTCCATCACCATCGAGATGATCCCGATGGGCCTGCTCCCCGAGATGAGCGCCGACCTCGGCGTCGGGGAGCCGCTCGTGGGCCTGCTCGTCTCGGTGTTCGCGTTCGCGGTCGTCGTGACCTCCGCGCCGCTGACGGCCCTCACCCGACGGGTGCCGCGGCGCACCCTGCTCACGGCCGTGCTCGTGGTGCTCGCCCTCACGAGCCTCGCGAGCGCCGTCGTGCCCGAGTACTGGATGCTCGTCGCGGTGCGCGTGCTCGGCGGCGTCGCGCACGGCGTGTTCTGGGCGCTCGTGGGCGCCTACCCCGCTCGCCTCGTCGCACACGGCCGGCTGGGCCGTGCCGTGTCGATCGTGCTCGGCGGCGGCACCATCGCGCTCATCGCGGGCGTGCCGATCTCGACCGCGCTCGGTCAGGCCCTCGGCTGGCGGCCGGTGTTCGCGCTGGTCGGCCTCCTGACGCTCGTGGGCGCGCTCGCCGTCCGGGCCGTGCTGCCGACGGATGCCGCGGCGCCCGCCGCCCCGCGTGCGGTGACCGGCTCCACCGCCGCCCTCCGCGTCGCCGAGGGCGGCGGCATGCGAGCGGTGCTCGTCGTGTGCCTCGTGACGGCGGTCGTCATGATCGGGCAGTACGCGGCGCTGACGTACGTGGCGCCCATCCTCACCGACGTGGTCGGCGCGGCGCCCGAGGCGGTCGCGCCGCTGCTCTTCGCGTCCGGGCTCGCCGGAGCGGCCGGCCTCATCGTCGCCGGCAGCCGCGTGGCGCGGAACAGCGTGCGCGCCCTGGTGGTCGCGATGACGGCGATCGCCGTCGCGCTCGTGATCATGGCGGCCGAGCCCGGCCTCTGGCCCGCGATCATCGCCTACACCGCGTGGGGCTTCGCGTTCGGCGCGGTGCCGCCGCTGCTGCAGACGCGGCTCCTCCAGGCCGCGCCGCCAGAGCGGCGGGACGCCGCGAGCGCGCTCTACACCACGGCGTTCAACGTCGGGATCGGCGGCGGCGCACTGATCGGCGGCGTGCTCTTCGGCGCGTTCGGCATCGGCGCCGTCCCGATCGCGTACGCGGGCATGCTGGTCGTGGCCGCCGTCATCGTCGTCGTGACGTCGACGCGGGCCTCGGCCGTGCGCGCCGCCGTGGCGACCGCGACGGGCACCGTGGCGACCCACTCGTAGCGGAGTCCCCTACACCCGGTTCCCGCGACTCGGCCAGATCACGGCACCCTCCCAGCGAGCTCACGGGTTCGCCCCGGCAGGATGAACTCGCGGCCGGGGTTCGGGCGGGCCGCACGTCGGCACGACCCGCAACCGGGGGGATGAGGTTCGGGCTCGACACCGGGCCGGGTACGCGGAGGCGGAAGGGGAACAGGCCTCCGCCCCGGCCCGAAGCCGGCGTGCCCGGGTCGGCGTGCCCGGGTCGGCCCCGTCATGTCAGGCGCTCGCCCGCGCCCCAGACGGCGGTGACCTCGAGGTCGTCGGCGAGCAGCACCGCGTCGGCCGCGAATCCCACCTCGAGGCGGCCCAGGTCGTGGGCGCGGCCGACCGCGGCCGCCGGGGTCTCGGTCAGGGCGGTGATCGCATCGGCGAGGGGGATGCCGGCGTCCACCACGGCACGGCGAAGCGCCGCGTCCTGCGTCAGCGTCGAGCCCGCGATGGCGCCGCCGTCCGTGAGGCGCGCGATGCCGTCCGTCACGTCGACCTCGAGGGATCCCAGCAGGTAGCGCCCGTCCGCGGAGCCCGTCGCCGCCATGGCATCCGTGACCAACGCGACGCGTCCGGGCGCGCCGGCGAACGCCAGCCGCACCACGTCGGGGTGCACGTGCACGCCGTCGTTGATGACCTCGAGCGTCACGTGGTCGGCGCGCATCGCCGCGACGACCGGCCCGGGCGCGCGGTGGTGGATGCCGCGCATGCCGTTGAACGCGTGCGTGAGGATGCTCGCACCCGCCTCGAACGCCGCCAGGGCGGTCGCGAAGTCGGCGCCGGTGTGCCCGACGGCCACCGCGACGCCCTCGTCGACGAATCGCGCCGTCGCCTCGGCGGCGCCCTCGTGCTCGGGCGCGACGGTGATCTGCCGCAGGGTGCCGCCGGCGGCGTCGAGCAGTCGGTCGACGGATGCCGCGTCGGCCCGCCGGAGGCGCGCCGGATCGTGCGCGCCGCGGAACTCGTGGTCGAGGAACGGCCCCTCGAGGTGCGATCCGAGCAGCAGGGGGTCGGATGCCGCGGCGTGCGCGATCGCCGCGAGGCGCGGCTCGAGCTCCTCGACGCCGGCCGTGACGAGCGACAGGACGGTGCGCGTCGTCCCGTGCGCGCGATGCGTCGCGAGGATCGCGCCGAGCGCGTCCGCGCCCTCGTCGGCGGACGCGCCGCCGCCGCCATGGCAGTGCAGGTCGATGAAGCCGGGCGCGAGCCAGCGGCCCGCGGCATCCGTCACGGTGGTCTCGGTGCGGACCGCACCGTCGCCCCGGAGGTCGTCGCGCCATCCGTCGCCGACGCCGCGCGCCGCGACCCGGTCGCCCTCGAAGCGCACCCATGCCTCGGGCACGACGTCGCCCCCGGAGACCAGGCGGGCGGAGTGGATCACGGTCGCGTGCGGGGAACTCACCCGCTCACGTTATCGCCCGCCGCCCCGCCGGAGGAGATCGCACGGAGGGGAGGACGGGATCACGGCCATCGTCCTTCCGACCATGCGATCTCCTCCCCTCGTGGTCGGGCCGCGAGGTGTGCACCGCGCGCCATCGCGGTCCGTATCTCGAGCTCGACGGCGGTCCACCCGAACATGATGTCGTCGTAGTCGTGCCGGACGTCGCGAGACTGGAGGAGTTCGCACGCGGCGGAGGATCCACCACCGCAATCGGTCCTCCGCTCCGGTCGGAATCCTTCCCTCGGGCCGAGCGGCGGGCGGATGACGCGCGGCGTGCGCGCGCGGCATCCGTTGGTATGCTTGCGAGCGTCGCGACTGGCGTTGAGATGGGTGACCATCGGGGAGCGACTGGCAACGGACCGACCGCACGCCTGGGCCGGTACGCGAAGCCTCCGGGCGCGAGTCGCGCGCGAGGCGATTTCCGCAGGTCCGCATGTCATCTTCGAAGGAGCCAGTCTTGGCCGAATCACTCACCACCGATGCGCCCGGCACCGCCGCCGGCGCCGACTCCGTCTTCAACAAGCCGCTCGCCGAGGTCGACCCCGAGATCGCCGAGGTGCTCGAGCAGGAGCTCGACCGCCAGCGCTCGACGCTCGAGATGATCGCGAGCGAGAACTTCGTGCCGGTGTCGGTCCTGCAGTCGCAGGGCTCGGTGCTCACCAACAAGTACGCCGAGGGCTACCCGGGCCGTCGGTACTACGGCGGCTGCGAGTTCGTGGATGTCGCGGAGTCGCTCGCCATCGAGCGTGCGAAGTCGCTCTTCGGCGCCGAGTACGCCAACGTGCAGCCCCACTCGGGCGCGACCGCCAACGCCGCCGTGCTGTCGGCGATCGCGACGCCCGGCGACACCATCCTGGGCCTCGAGCTCGCGCACGGCGGCCACCTCACGCACGGCATGAAGCTCAACTTCTCGGGCAAGCTCTACAACGCGGTGTCGTACGGCGTCGACCCCGAGACGTTCCTCGTCGACATGGACGCGCTGCGCGACAAGGCCAAGGAGACGAAGCCGCAGGTCATCATCGCCGGATGGTCGGCGTACCCGCGTCACCTCGACTTCGCCGCGTTCCGCGAGATCGCCGACGAGGTCGGCGCGAAGCTCTGGGTCGACATGGCCCACTTCGCGGGGCTCGTCGCCGCGGGCCTGCACCCGTCGCCCGTTCCGCACGCCGACGTCGTGTCGACCACCGTGCACAAGACGATCGGCGGCCCCCGCTCGGGCCTCATCGTGTCGCGCGACACCGAGCTCGCGAAGAAGCTCAACTCGAACGTGTTCCCCGGCCAGCAGGGCGGCCCGCTCATGCACGTGATCGCCGCGAAGGCGACCGCGTTCAAGATCGCGGCGTCAGAGGAGTTCAAGGACCGCCAGGCGCGCACGATCTCGGGTGCGAAGCTGCTCGCGTCGCGCCTCACGGCCGACGACTCGCGCGCCGCGGGTGTCGACGTGCTGACCGGCGGCACCGACGTGCACCTCGTGCTCGCCGACCTCCGCACGTCGGAGCTCGACGGCCAGCAGGCCGAGGACCGCCTCCACGAGGTGGGCATCACCGTGAACCGCAATGCGGTGCCGTTCGACCCGCGCCCGCCCATGGTCACCTCGGGCCTGCGCATCGGCACGCCCGCGCTCGCGACGCGCGGCTTCGGCGACGCCGAGTTCACCGAGGTCGCCGACATCATCGCGCTGGCGCTTCAGGCGAACCCGGATGTCGCGGCGCTCCGTTCGCGCGTCGAGACGCTGACCGAGGCGTTCCCGCTCTACCCCGGGCTGCAGCAGTAGCCCTGGGAGGTCCGGGGTCGGATCGGATGCCGCCGAGCCGACCCCGGACCACCCGGCATCCGTCGCACCGAAGGAGTTGCGGCCGACACGCCGCCCCGCGGCATCCGGCCCGCGGCGTGTCGGCGCGAATCTCCTTCATTTCGCCTTCGCAGACCAGCTCGGAAGAGGTACCCACATGACCGCGATCACCCTCGACGGCGTCGCCACGGCCTCCGCGGTGAAGTCCGAGCTGGCCTCGCGCATCGCCGAGTTGCGCGCGCACGGCGTGGTCCCCGGCCTGGGCACGCTGCTCGTGGGCGACGACCCCGCGTCGCGCTCCTACGTGGCGGGCAAGCACCGGGACTGCGCCGAAGTGGGGATCGAGTCGATCCGCGTGGACCTGCCCCGTTCGGCGAGCACCGCCGACGTGCGCGCGGCGATCCGCGACCTGAACTCGGCGCGCGAGGTGACGGGCTACATCATGCAGCTGCCGCTTCCCACGGGGCATGACGAGAACGCGATGCTCGAGCTCATCGACCCCGACAAGGACGCCGACGGCCTGCACCCGACGAACCTCGGCCGGCTCGTGCTCGGCATCGAGGGCGAGCTGCACTCCCCGCTGCCGTGCACGCCCGCCGGCATCGTCGAGATGCTGCAGCGGTACCAGGTGCCGATCCGTGGGCAGCACGTCGCCGTCATCGGGCGCGGCGTCACCGTCGGGCGGCCGCTCGGCCTGCTGTTCACCCGCAAGGGGCTCGATGCCACGGTGACGCTGACCCACTCGCGCACCGTCGATCTCGCTGACGAGGTGCGTCGCGCCGACATCGTGGTCGCCGCGGTGGGAGTGCCGCACATGGTGAAGCCGGACTGGATCAAGCCCGGCGCGGCCGTGCTCGACGTGGGCATCACCCGTGTCGCCGACGAGGAGACCGGCAAGGGGAAGCTGACCGGTGACGTCGACCCCGAGGTCGGATCGGTCGCCGGCCACCTGTCGCCGAACCCGGGCGGCGTGGGGCCGATGACGCGCGCCATGCTGCTGGCCAATGTGGTCAAGGCGGCGGAGATCACGCTGCGCGGTCGCTGAGTTCGCGCCTCGGGGACGAGGACGGCGCGGGTCGTGCTCGCAGCGAGGTGCTGGCGCTGTCGCGGCTCGACGGCCTCACGGCGGCGGAGCTGCGACCCTGCAGCCGCTGAGCGCCGGCTAGCCGCACCCCGGGCTGTCGGGGTGCGTGGTGCACGGCCCCGTCACGAGCACGGTGTCGAACTCGCCGACGAGCACGCGGTGCGGGGTGCCCTCGATGCGGAGCGTCCCGTCGATCCACCGCCAGAAGGACCCGTCGAAGCGGTACTCGGCCACGTAGGTCACGTCGAGCCGCGCGGTGTGCTCGCCCTTGCTGCGGTAGACGTGGCTCGTGGGCGTCTCGCTGAACTCCCGCTGGCCGAGTTCGGCCCACGTCGCGCCCGGAGCGGCGCTGCTCACGGTCCCGCCGTCGGAGTACACCCAGGTGAAGCTCACCGGATGGAAGCGCACCTCGACCGGACGGTCGAACAGCGTTCCCGATCGGGTGACGGTCGAGGCCTCGGCGACCGCGTTCGCGGGCAGGTCGAGGACCGCCCACCCGGACGGCTCGGCGGTGTGGGCATGCGCCGACGGATGGAACGTGGCGATGTCCCGGAGGGTCACCGGTGGCTCGCCCGCGGGTGGAGGGGTGGGCTCGGCTCCGGTGAAGAAGCAGTCGGCGGGGTTCTCGGGACTGCAGATGTCTCGCGGGGGAGCGGCGGGTCGGGTAGGTGCGGACGGGGCGGTGCCGATGCTGTCGGCGACCTGCCCGGGGTCGGGGGCGTGGCCGTCCGCTGGATTGGTGTCGGTGCCTGGGCGCACGTAATCCACGATGACGTTTGCCACACCTTCGCTCGTACCTGAGCCGAAGGCTGCGCCGATTTCCGACCATCCTCCTGGATCGCCGGCTGTAGCAGCGACTTCAGCAGTGGCGCCCAGGCCACTCATCAGGCCAACGGCTACTGCGACTTGCAGAAGGAATTGTCTTGCCACGATTGCGCTCGCTTAAGGATGAGTTGAGGTGAACCTTCGGCGACGGATTCGAACTCGCCCAATACCGCTGTAATGTCGCTCTCGCGGGGCTTAGTGACGTCTGCTCCCGACGCGTCGAGGATCCGCACCTTCGACACGTCACGGCAGAAGTATGCGGACACTTGAGCGACCGAGCCTGAGTGATCCGCCTTCATGAGGCGCGCACCATAAACCTTGGTGACGCCAGATGTACGTAGGTTCGCTTCCGACATCGCCTCGAACTCTGCAATCAACTCGGGCGCGGCGTCCGCTCCGACAACCTCGGCGATGCGTTCAGGGCGGGCGCCTCCTTCCGACGCGATGCGCGTCGACATCTCGCTGTACGCCTCATACGCCTCCACCGCCGCCGCGAGCGCCTCCTCGTCCGACGCGAAGATCGGCTTCTCACCCGCTGCGGCACTCGGCGTGCCCGCGGAGGCGCGGGGCGCGTCGCCCTCCGGCGACGCGCAGGCGGCGGTGCCGAGCAGCAGTGCGCACGACAGCACGGCGAGCGCGGCGCGTGGGCGCGGCATCCGTCTCGATGACCTGGCGGGGGAGGCGTCGGGCATGCGCTCCACCGTAGCGACGGAGCGTCGTCCGCGGCGGAGGTTATCCCCAGCGACTACGCCGAAAGCTCGTCGCGTCGGAGCTTCAGCTCCCGCACGGCGCGGTTGAGCGGCGACCCCGCGAACGGCAGCGATGCGAGGTCGACGCGAGCGGCGGCGCGCAGCGCCACCTGCTCGGCCGAGGCGGCGGCGCGCTCGGGCAGGCCGATGGCGTCGGCGAACCCGCGCCAGTGGCGGCGGCGCAGCTTGCGGGTTCGGCCCGCGACGGGCAGGGCGAGCGAGTCGTCGCCGTAGAGCAGCGTGCACGGGATGTCGTAGACGGGCGCGATCGCCCAGCCGCGCGCCGCGGCATCCGCTCGCAGCACGGCGACGTTCTTGCCGTGCAGGTCGCCGTTGCCGGTGAGCCAGGCGAAGAGGAACTGCAGGTACAGGTTCCGGATGGCGACGGCCGGCGCCGTGCACACCTCCGCCAGTGCGGTGGCGACGCGTTCGGCCTCCACCCCGTACTTGGCGGCGGGCGGCAGTCCGAGCACCTGCGTGGCGTCCTCGAGCGGGAGCCGGCGCCAGCCTCCGTCATCGCGTGCGACGCGGTCGAAGCGCTCGACGAGCAGCCCGGGGGTGCCGTCGCGGTCGCGCACGATCGCGCCGCGCGAGACCGGCACCTTCAGGGCGCGGGCGCCGGCGAGGTGGGCGGCCTCGTTCTCGACGAGGTGCGGGTACTCGGCCGGGCTGAGCTTCAGGATGTAGCGGCCCGAGCGGGTCGCGAGCGGCGTGCTGATCATCGACGCGCTCGCCTTCCGCTGCACGCCAGGGATGGCGTGCCGGTCGAGCTCGTCGACGAGCGACTCGAAGTCGAGCCGGTCGGGGGCGTCGGCGCCGATCACGGGCTTCGGGTCGGCGGGGGCGTCCCCCTCGGGGACCACCTGCACGTCGCCGGGGGCGTCCTCGCCGACGGCGAGCAGGAGCGTGAGCTCGTCGTCGGGGCTCGTCTTCGCGGCCCGCCGCAGCACCGAGAGGCGATGCCCCTCGGGCAGGAGGCCGGCGAAGAACGGCGGGAGCGCGCCGCTCGCCGTGCGCACCGGCGCGCTGCCGAGGGGCAGCGTGAACGCCACCGGCTCGGCGTCGACGCGCTGCACGTACTCGTCGAGGTAGTCGAACTCGGTCCCGCCCTCGGCGGTGCGGGTCAGGCGCGCGGCGAGCCGGCCCGCCTTCCAGACGTCGGCCGACCGGACGTGCCGGAGCGCTTCCAGCTCGGCCGTCACCGCACGACGCCGATCGTGACGCCCACCGCGGCCGCCACCGCCACCACGGTGTCGAGGCTGCTCGCGCCGGTGCCCTGCTCGATGGCGCGCACGGTCCGCTCGGTCGTGTGCGCGAGCTCCGCGAGCTGCTCCTGGGTGAGTCCGTGGGCGCGACGAGCCGAGCGGATGGCGCGGCCGATCTCGGCGGGGATGTCCATGCGGGCGACCTCCGGTTCCGGCAGGATTCTTCCGAATCGACGGATGTTGCCGCCATCGTAGCGTGTCCGACATCTGAATCGGCAGTTTTCTTCCGGAAGCTGTGTCCAGAACCCGAGTGAACGGTCGATGAGCATCGCTTCGGAACAATTCTTCCGGCCAACCGATGATCGGGCGGACGGGCCCGGTCGCGGCATCCGCTCGCTGCCTGGACGACGCCGCCCGTTCACCCCGCGTGCACCGGCCGGACGAACGGCGCGCATAGCTTCGCGGCATGAGCACCGACCTCCCCGAGGCGACCGCAGCCGGCGCGAGTGCGATCGGGCACGCTCAGGAGGGCGTCGGCGCGTCGGGGGACCGCGCCGGCGCCGTCCTGAGCGGTGCCGCCGCGAGCGGCGAGGGAGCTCCGGCGGGCGGCGCGACGGCGACCGCGGTCGCGATCATCCCGGCACGCGGCGGGTCGCAGGGCCTGCCCGGGAAGAACGTCGCACGTGTGGGCGGGGTGCCCCTCATCGCCCGGGCCGTGCACGCGGCGCTCGCCGCACGGCGGATCGCGGGCGTCGTCGTCACGACCGATGACGACGAGATCGCGGAGGTCGCGCGCGCCGCGGGCGCCGAGGTGGTCGCACGGCCGGCGGACCTCGCGGGGGCGACGGCGTCGAGCGAGGCGGCGGTCCTGCACGCGCTGGAGGAGCTGGGCCTCGCGACGCGGCCGTCGACGGTGGCGCACGTCACCGTGTTCATCCAGGCGACGTCGCCCTTCATCGACCCGACCGACCTCGACGCGGCCGTGGAACGCGTCGAGCGGGGCGAACGCGACGTCGTGTTCGCGGCCACGCCGACGCACGTCTTCCTGTGGCGCGAGCGCGCCGACGATGCGGACGGCCGCAGCGCGGTCGGCGTGAACCACGACCCGAGCCGCCGGCCGCGGCGGCAGGATCGCGACCCGGAGTACCTCGAGACGGGGGCTTTCTACGCGTTCCGCACCGACGGGTTCCTCACCGCGCGACACCGGTTCTTCGGACGCATCGGAATCCAGCCGGTGCACCCCGACCTCGCGGTCGAGATCGACGAGTCGGCCGACCTCGCGCGGGCGCGGACGCTCGCACCGCGCATCGACCGGCGTCTGGCCGGCGCCCTCGCCGCGGCGCAGGCCGCGCGCGCGACGGCCGGACGCGGAACGCGTGACGCCGCGTGGCCGGCCGACCCCCGTCATCCGTTCATCGACGTCGACGCGGTCGTGACCGACTTCGACGGCGTGCACACCGACGACACCGCCGGCCTCGACGAACTCGGGCGCGAATCGGTGCGCGTCTCGCGTGCCGACGGCGCCGGGGTGGCGAGCCTGCGGGCGGCCGGGGTCCCCGTCCTCATCCTCTCCGCCGAGGCGAACCCCGTCGTGAGCCGCCGGGCCGAGAAGCTCGGCGTGGACTGCGTGCAGGGGGTCGCCGACAAGGGCCGCGCGGTGCGCGAGTGGGCGGCCGCCCGCGGCATCCGCCTCGATCGCATCGCATACCTCGGCAACGACCGGGGCGACATCCCCGCACTCGACCTCGTGGGGTGGCCGGTGGCGGTTCCGGATGCCGCGCCCGAGGCGCTCCGGCGCGCGCGGCACGTACTGCAGCGGCACGGCGGCCATGGCGCGGTGCGCGAGCTCGCCGAGCTCGTGCTCGCCGCCCGCGAGGCGCGCGAGCTCGAACCCGCCCACACGACGCGGCTGCAGCGCGAGGCGATCGCCGCCGCGTCGGCGACGGCCTCGACACCATCCCCCGCACCCTGAACGAGAGCGAGTCCTGCATGTCCGTGCGCATCGGCCACGCCGCCATCGGCGAATACGAGCCCGTCTACGTCATCGCCGAGATCGGCCTGAACCACAACGGCGACGTGGAGGTCGCCAAGCGGCTCATCGAGGTCGCGGCGGACGCCGGCGCGCAGGCGGTGAAGTTCCAGAAGCGCACCCCCGACCTCTCCACTCCCGAGCACATGAAGCTCACGCCCCGCGACACGCCCTGGGGCACCATGACCTATCTCGAGTACCGTCAGCGCGTCGAGTTCGGGCGCGACGAGTACGCCGCGATCGCCGACCATGCGTCGCTGCTCGGGCTCGACTGGTTCGCCTCGCCGTGGGACGCGCCCGCGGTCGCCGACCTCGAGTCGTACGGGGTCGTCGCGCACAAGATCGCGTCGGCGTCGGTCACCGACGTCGAGCTGCTCGAGGCCGTGCGCGACACCGGGAAGCCCGTCGTCCTCTCGACCGGCATGTCGACGCTCGAGGAGATCGACCGCGCGGTGAGCGTGCTCGGCACCGAGAACCTCGTGATCCTGCACGCGACGTCGAGCTACCCGATGCCGCCCGAGGAGGCGAACCTGCTCATGATCCCGGCGCTGAAGCGGCGGTATCCGGGCGTGCCGATCGGCTACTCGGGCCACGAGCGCGGCCTGCAGATCTCCCTCGCGGCCGTCGCGCTCGGCGCCGTCGCGGTCGAACGGCACATCACGCTCGACCGAACGATGTGGGGGTCCGACCACTCGGCGTCGCTCGAACCGCAGGGCCTCGAGCACCTCGTGCGCGACATCCGCATCATCGGCGACGCCCTGGGCGACGGCGTCAAGCGGGTCCATCCGGGCGAGGAGGCGCCGAAGGCCAAGCTCCGCCGGGTGCTCGCGTGACGACGGGCGGTCCGGCGGATGCCGCTGGCCGCCGCCTGCTCGTCGTCGCCGACTCCGACTCGTACGTGAAGTGGGGGGCGGCGCTCGCCTCGACGCTTCCGGCCGGATGGCGCACCCGCCTCGTCGTGATCGCGTCGCCCGTGCAGCCGAGCCCCCGGCAGCTCGCCGACGCCCTCGCGGGCACGGCGTTCACGTCGGATGCCGCGCACGTGCGCCACCTCGACGAGCTCGATGCCGAACTCGACGCGTTCGACCCGCAGGCCGTGCTGCTCTCGCTCCGCGGGCCCTTCGTGCGCGTCGTGGCCCCGCGGCTCGCCGCGCGCCCGGACCGTCCGGTGCTCGTCAGCGGCTTCCCGGGACTGACGATCCCGGCCGTGCCGAAGGCGGTGGTCTACCGCGAGCAGACCGACCTCGTCGTGCTGCACAGCCGCCGCGAGGTCCGCGAGTTCGAGGCCAACGCGCGGGAGCTCGGCATCGACCCCGACTTCGGGCTCGCGACCCTCCCGTTCCTCAGGGCCGCCGAGCCGCGCGGGCGCGTGGCCGACCGGACCGACCTGGTCTTCGCCGCGCAGGCGAAGGTGCCGGCCGAGCGCGACGACCGCCTGACGGTGCTGGCCGCGCTCGCCGAGCTCGCCCGCCGGCGCCCCGAGCACCGCGTCGTCGTGAAGGTGCGCGCCCGCCGGGGCGAGGCACAGACGCACGCCGAGGAGCACGAGTACGCCGACCTGCTCGCCGACCTCGGCCGCGTGCCGGTCAACCTCGTCGTCGAGGACGGACCCATGGCCGCGCACCTCGGGCGCGCTGCGGCGCTCGTCACGGTCAGCTCGACCGCGGCGCTCGAGGCCATCGCGCTCGACCTCCCGGTCCTGCTGATCGACGACTTCGGCGTCTCGCCGGCGATGATCAACACCGTGTTCGCGGGCGCCGGCGTCTTCGGATCGACCGCCGACCTCGTCGCCGGCCGTTTCCGGCACGCGCATGCCGGGTGGCTCGCGGACAACTACTTCCACGAGCCGCACGAGTCGGACTGGGTCCGCCGCCTCACGGCGTTCGTCGAAGCGCGCGAGATCGTGGCGCTCCCGCCACTCGAGCGTCGGCACGACCTGTGGGGCGGGGCACTGCGCGCCGCGTTCGAGCGCCGCCGCGTGCTCGGCGGGCACGACCGGTCGGCCGCGGGCGCGCTGGCCTGGGGCGTCGGGGTTCCGGTGCGCGCGGTCGTGCGGCGCGTCCGCCGCGTGCGTCGGCTGCTCGCGCGATGGCTCGGGGCCGCGGATGCCACGGCGCCGGCCGAGCCTGTCGCGTTCGCGCCGCGCGCCGGCACCGCGGCATCCGCCGCTCGGACCTCTCGCACGCCGGGACTCGACGAGCGGGTCGGCGCCGACTCGCGCGCCTGATCAATCGACGGGCGCCGTGTGCCGGTCGACGTGGGCCAGGTACGCCTCGGCGTTGCGACGGATGCCCGCCTGCTCCTCGGGCGTGAGCTCGCGCCGCACCTTCGCGGGCACCCCCGCGACGAGCGACCCCGGCGGCACGACCGTGCCCTCCAGCACGACCGCGCCGGCCGCCACGAGCGAGCCCGCGCCGATGACCGCGCCGTTCAGGATCGTCGCGCTCATGCCGATGAGGCAGTCGTCCTCGACCGTGCAGCCGTGCAGCACGGCGCGGTGACCGACCGAGACGCCGGCGCCGATCGTCACGGGGAAGCCGGAGTCGACGTGGCAGACCACGCCGTCCTGCAGGTTCGACCGCTCGCCGAGCGCGATCGGCTCGGCCTCGGCGCGGAGCACGGCCGTGTACCAGACGCTCGACCGAGCGGCGAGGCGCACCTGGCCCACGATCACGGCGCCGGGTGCGACGAACGCGGTCTCGTCGACGTGCGGCGCGGGCACGTCGGCGATGGTCAGGATGCGGGCGGACGGGTCGGCGATCATGCCGCCCAGCCTATTCCGCAGCCTCAGGGGCGTCGCGGGCGCGGTTCAGGGAGTCCGGAGGATCACGACCGCGTGCCCCGACCGGCGAGGCGGAGGCGGATGGCGCGCACCGTCGCCCCGACGGCGAACACGGCGAGGCCGGCCGCGATCGACACGAGCGGGAGCGTCGCGACGAGCACGACGCATCCGATCGCGCCCGCCCACGACACCCACCGCGGCACCAGGCGCTCCGCGGCGGGCTGGGTGAGGGCCGACCAGTTCGCGACCAGGTAGTAGACGAGCACCCCGAACGACGAGAACCCGATCGCGCCGCGCAGGTCGGCGACGAGGACCAGCACGATCACCGCGGCGCCGACGGCCAGCTCGGCGACGTGCGGCACGCCGAATCGGGCGTGCACGCGCGTGAGCGGATGCGGCAGCTCGCCGTCGCGGGCCATCGCGAGGCTCGTGCGGCCGATGCCGGCGATGAGCGCGAGCAGCGATCCGAGCGCGGCGACGCCCGCGGCGGCGCGGACGACGGGGTCGGCCCAGCGCCATCCGGCGGCGTCGACGACGTCCACGAGGGGCGCGGTCGACTCGGCGAGCGACGCAGGTCCGAGGGCGCCCAGCGCCGCCGCGCCCACCGCGGCGTAGACGACCACGACGATGGCGAACGCGATGCCGATCGCGCGCGGGATGGTGCGCCGCGGCTCGCGCACCTCCTCGCCGAGGGTCGCGATCCGCGCGTAGCCGGCGAACGCGAAGAAGATCAGCGCGGCCGCCTGCAGCACCCCGTACGGCGTGACGCCCGCGGCGGGACCGGTCGGCCCCGCGGCCCCGTCGCCGGACGGGGCGCCCGCGCCCCAGCCCGCCCCGGTCACGCTCGCGGCCCCCGCAACGACCACGAGCACCAGCACGGCGATGACCGCCACCGCGATCACGGTCGCCACGCGCGCCGTGCGCGTGACGCCGAGCACGTTGACGCCCACGAGCACCGCGACCGCCACGGCCGCGACCGGCTTCTGCCACGGATCGGGCACGAGGTAGGCGGCCGCGGTGAGGGCCATCGCGGCGCAGCTCGCGGTCTTGCCGACGACGAACCCCCAGCCGGCGAGGAAGCCCGGCCACGCGCCGAGCCGCTCCCGGCCGTACCGGTAGGCGCCGCCCGCCTCGGGGGAGCGCACCGCGAGCTGGGCGGTCGAGCCCGCGTTCGCGAACGCCACGAACGCGGCGATCGCGAGTCCCGCGAGCAGCCAGCCGCCCGCCGCCTGCGCGGCCGGACCCCACACCGCGAACACCCCGGCGCCGATCATCGCGGCGAGCCCGATCGCGACCGCGTCGCGGAGCCCGAGACGGCGGGCGAGGCGGGCGTGCGTCGCTCGGCCGGGCGGCGGCTCGGGCCTCGGGTCGGGCGCGGCGTCGGTCACGATCGCACCCTACGCCAGCCGGGGCCCGGCGGGCAGCGCCCAGTGGCGGATGCCGCGGCATCCCCTCGTAGGATCGACCCATGTCCGCCGAGCAGACTGCGCCCTCGCACGCCGCCGTCGACCGTGTGGTCGCCGCCCTCGAGGCCTGCGGCGTCGAGCCACGCGTGGTGTGGTTCGGCGACGCCGTGACGACGGCGCAGCTCGCCGCCGACGCACTCGGCGTCGAGGTGGGCCAGATCGCGAACTCCCTCGTGTTCACGCTCGACGACGAGCCGATCCTCGTGCTGACCTCCGGGGCGCACCGCGTCGACACCGAGTGGCTGGGCGAGCGTCTCGGCGGCCGCATCGGCCGCGCGTCGAAGGACGTCGTGAAGGCGGCGACCGGGCAGGTGATCGGCGGCGTCGCGCCCGTCGGGCACCCGTCGCCCGTTCCCACGTTCGTCGACGTCGACCTCGCGGCCTACGACGAGGTGTGGGCGGCCGCCGGGCACGCCAGGACGGTGTTCCCGACCACGTACGACGAGCTCGTCCGCATCACGGGCGGCACGCCGACGCCGGTCGAGCCCGGATCCGCCGCGGCCGATGACCGGGCGGAGGCGTGACCGCGCCCGAGGTGACCTGGCCGCGCCCGGCCGGTCCGCTCATGCTGCGTCGGCCGACGAACGAGGCGATCGACGACATCCTGACCTGGCGGAACCGCCCCGAGGTCACCCGCTGGCTGCTCCGCACGACGGTCGATCCCGAGGCCTTCCGCGCCGCGTGGCTCGGCGTCGCCGACGATCCGCGCGACCACTCCGCGGTGGCCGACCTCGACGGGATGGTCGTCGGCACCGGGTCGCTCGAGGTGCACGACGGACTCGGCCAGTTCGACGGCGACGCCTGGCGCGGGGCGGAGGGGGTCCTCGGCTACCTCGTCGACCCGGCCCACGCCGGGAAGGGCTACGCGACGGCCATCGCGGGCGCGATGCTCGACCTCGCGTTCGGCGAGCTGGGCCTGCACCGCGTGACGGCCGGATGCTACGCCGACAACGCGGCATCCTGGCGGGTCATGGAGAAGCTCGGCATGCGTCGCGAGCAGTACGGGGTCCGCGACTCGTGGCACGCCGAGCTCGGCTGGATCGACGGCTGCACGTACGGGATCCTCGCCGAGGAGTGGCACGCGCGGGGCTGAGCCCGACGCATCGCGCCGGGTGGTCTACGCGTCGCGGCGGGCGCCCTGCGCGGCATGGACCGTGAAGACCGCGGGCTCGCGGAACCGGCGCTCCGCGAACGCCTCCTGCACCTTGCGCGTGATCACGGGCACGAGGTCGTCGATCACGAGGGCGATCGCCGCGCCGCCGAACCCGCCGCCGGTCATGCGGGCGCCGACGGCGCCGTTCGCCTGCGCGGTCTCGACGGCGAGGTCGAGTTCGGGCACCGAGATCTCGAAGTCGTCGCGCATCGACGCGTGCGAGGCGTCGAGCAGCGGCCCGATCGCCCCGGGACCCTGCTCGCGGAGGGTGCGCACCGTGTCGAGCACGCGCTGGTTCTCGGTCACGACGTGCCGGACCCGCCGGAAGGTCTCGTCGTCCAGCAGCTCGTGCGCGCGGGACAGGTCGTCGACCCGCACATCGCGCAGCGACTCGGCGCCGAGCGCCCGGGCGCCGGCCTCGCACGAGGCGCGCCGCGCGGCGTAGCCGCCGGTCGCATGCGAGTGGCTCACGCGCGTGTCGACGACGAGCAGCGACAGGCCGGCTTCGGCGAAGCCGAGCGGGATCACGTCGGAGTCGAGGCTCCGGCAGTCGAGGAAGACGCCCGCGTCGGTCGAGCCGAGGAGCGACGCGGACTGGTCCATGATGCCGGTCGGAGCGCCGACGACGCGGTTCTCGGCGAGCCGGCCGACCTTCGCGAGCGTCGGCCGGTCGAAGCCGAGCGCCCAGTGCTCGTTCAGGGCGACGGCGACGGCGCACTCGATCGCCGCCGAGGAGGACAGGCCGGCGCCCACGGGCACGTCGGAGTCGATGTGGAGGTCGACGCCGCGCACGTGGGCGAGGTCGGCGCCGAACTCGCCGAACGCCCACACGACGCCGAGCGGGTACGCGGCCCACCCGGACACCGCGTCGGGAGACAGCTCGTCGAGGTGCACCTCGACCGTCTCGGGCGAGAACGACGACGCGACGCGCACGAGCCGGTCGTCGCGGTCGCCGAGGGCGACGGTCGTGCGGCGGTCGATGGCGAAGGGGAAGACGAACCCGTCGTTGTAGTCGGTGTGCTCGCCGATGAGGTTGACGCGACCGGGGGCCGACCAGACCCCGACGGGGCGGCGGCCGTACTGCTCGGCGAAGAGGTCCTGGGCGGATGCCACGGCGTCGGTCACAGTTCGACTCCTTCGATCGCGTCGCGCAGGGCCCGCGCCTGCGTCTCCGGCGGGACGTCGCCGATCCAGGCGCCCATCGCCGCCTCGGACCCGGCGAGGTACTTCAGGCGGTCTGCGGCGCGGCGCGGGCTCGTGAGCTGCATGGTGAGGCGGACCTCGTCGCGCCGCTCGTGCACGGGTGCCTGGTGCCACGCGGCGATGTAGGGCGTCGGGGTGTCGTAGAGCCGGTCGACTCCGCGCAGCAGGCGCAGGTAGAGGGTCGCGAGCTCGGCGCGCTCGGCCTCGTCGGTCGCGGCGAGGTCGGGAACGTGCCGGTGCGGCATGAGGTGCACCTCGACGGGCCACCGCGCGGCGAAGGGCACGAACGCCGTCCAGTGCTCGCCGGCGATGAGCACGCGGTCGCCGCCCCGCTCGCGGTCGAGGATGTCGGCCTGCAGCGTCGGACCGTACGCGTCGATCGAGGCGAGCAGCCGCTCGGTGCGCGGGGTCACGTAGGGGTAGGCGTAGATCTGACCGTGGGGGTGGGGGAGGGTGACCCCGATGTCACGACCTCGGTTCTCGAACGGGAAGACCTGCTGCACGCCGGGCAGCGTCGAGAGCGCAGCGGTGCGGTGCGCCCACGCCTCGATGACGGTGCGGGCGCGGGAGGGCGTCTGCGTGCCGAACGACCCCTCGTGCTCGGGGCTGAAGCACACGACCTCGCACCGGCCGTGCGAGGGGCGGGTGCGGTCGAGTCCGACGGCGCGGAGATCGGCGAGCGCGGCCGCCGCGGCATCCGTCGACGCGCCCCACTCGGGCAGCGCGGGCCCGAACGACGGCGACCGGTTCTCGAACACGGCGACGTCGTACGTGCTCGGGATCTCGGAGGGATTCGTCTCGGTCTGCGGCGCGAGCGGGTCGGCCTCGGCCGGGGGCAGGAAGGCCCGGTTCTGACGTGATGCAGCAACCGAGATCCAATCGCCGGTGAGCGGATCCTGCCGCATCTCGGCGGTCGCGGGCCGCGGATCGAGCGCTCGTGCGTCGACGGCGCGCTCGGCGCCGAGCACGGTGTCGGCGTCGTCGAAGTAGATGAGCTCGCGCCCGTCGGCGAGCGTCGAGCGTCGCACGGCGATGCGCGGGTCGAGGATGCCGGGTTCGGTCTGCTGCACGCCGACACAGTACGCGATCTTCGTTTGGGAAACAAGGTGGTTTCGTATTGCAAAGTCGGATGACGCCCGCGAGGATGGACGGCATGGAGCCCGAACGCCCGCAGCGCGACGCCGCACACCGGCGCACGCTCGCCGCCGACCTCGTCCTCGAGCGCGGTTTCGTGCGCGTCGTCGAGCTCAGCGAGTCGTTCGGGGTCACGCCCGTCACGGCGCGCGCCGACCTCGACGTCCTCGAGCGCGAGGGTCGCGTGCGCCGCGTGCACGGCGGCGCCGTGCCCGTCGGCGCGGGACCCGACCACCCTCGTCCCGATCGCGAGCCGACCTTCGAAGAGGCGCTCGAGGCGTCGGTCGTGCCGAAGCGCCTCATCGGCAGGCGAGCCGCGGCGCTCGTGCGCAGCGGGCAGAGCGTGATCCTCGACGTCGGCACGACGACGCTGCAGGTCGCCCGGGCCCTGCGCGCCCGCAACGACCTCGACGACCTCACGATCTTCACGAACGGCCTCTCGATCGCGCTCGAGCTCGAGCCCGAGATCCCGCGGTTCACCGTCGTCGTGACGGGTGGCACGCTGCGGCCGCGCCAGCACTCGCTCGTGCACCCGCTCGCCGCGTCCGTGCTCGACGAGGTGCACGTCGACCTCGCATTCATCGGCTGCAACGGCGTCGACGCGCGCCACGGCGTCACCAATGCGAACCTCCCCGAGGCGTCGGTCAAGGCGCTCATGCTGCACCGCGCGCAGCGCGCGGTCGTCGTCGCCGACGCGTCGAAGCTCGGCGAGGTGCACCTCGGCCGCGTCGCCGCGGTCGACGCCTTCGACACCCTCGTCACGGATGCCGCGGCGCCCGCCGTGCTCCTCGGCGAGCTGCGCGACGCGGGCCTCGACGTGCTCGTCGCCCGCGAGCCCGACCGGTCATAAGGTGGAGGGCATGACCCACCCGACGGGCGAGCAGTTCGAACTCGAGACCACCACGTCCACCGGCGACGTCCGAGCGACCGTCACGGCCGTCGCCGCGGGCCTGCGCACGCTGACGATCAACGGCATCGACCTCGTGCCGTCGTACGGCGAGGACGAGACGCCGCCGTCGGGCTCCGGGATCGTGCTCGTGCCGTGGCCGAACCGCATCCGCGACGGCGCGTGGACCCACGAGGGCACCACCTACCAGCTCGCGATCACCGAGCCGGCGCGCAGCAACGCCATCCACGGGCTCCTGCGGTACACCGAGTACATGCCGGTCGAGCAGGACCGCGACTCCGTGACGCTCGCAGCCACCATCCATCCGCAGATGGGCTACCCCTTCACGGTGCGCACCGCGGTCCGGTACGAGCTCGTGTCCGACGGCCTGAAGGTCACGCACTTCCTCGAGAACCTGGGCGGCGAGTCGGCGCCCGTGGCGGTGGGCACCCACCCGTTCCTCAAGATCGGCGGCGTCCCGACGGAGGACCTCGTCCTCCGCCTCGACGCGGCCAGCCACATCGAGGTCGACGACCGGCTGCTGCCGACCGGCGAGATCTCCGTCGACGGCACGCAGTGGGACTTCCGCGAGGGGCGCCGCGTCGGCGACGTGCAGCTCGACGACGCGTTCGGCGAGCTGTCGTCGGTCGACGGCACGGTCGAGCACACGCTCACGGCGCCCGACGGGCGGTCCGTCTCGGTCTGGGCCGACGACGAGTTCGCGTACGTCCAGGTGTTCACGACCGACGCCTACCCGGGCGAGTCGAAGGCCATCGCCGTCGAGCCGATGACCGCTCCCGCCGAGGCGTTCAACTCGGGCAAGGGCGTGCGGTGGCTCGACCCGGGCGAGCAGTGGGAGATCAGCTGGGGCATCCGCTTCGCCGGCTTCACCGCCGAGTAGCGGTGGCCTGCGTCATCCGACGCAGCTGCCGGAGTCGACCCGAGCGCTGAGGGACGGAGCCTGCTCGGCGAGCGGCGTCAGCGTGCCCACCGTCACGGCGAAGCCGACATTGTCGACGGTCTGCGACTTCGCGAACACGACCCCGCCGACGAGCCCGTCGCCCGTCAGCACCGGACCGCCGGAGTTGCCCTGGTCGACGTCGGCCGCGAGCGTCACGACCTCGCGCGACGCGGTCGTGCCGTCGACCGAGATGGTGAGCGGGCCGGTCGCCATGACGCGCGCCGGGCGCAGCTCGAGCGGTCCGCCGAACGGGTAGCCGGCCACCGCGACGTCCTCCTCGGCGGCCGGCGACTCCGCGAGTCCGAGCGGCGTCACGCCCAGCCCGTCCGCGGCGATCAGGGCGAGGTCGTTCTCGGGGTCGAACGCCACGACGCGGCCCGCCACGGGATTCCGCCCGGGCGCGTGCACGATGGGGTCGTCCACGCCGGCCACGACGTGCGCGTTGGTGACGACGCGGTCCTCGGCGACGACGAAGCCCGACCCCGTGAGGTTGCCGCCGCACTCGAACGCGAGTCCGGTGATGCGCACGACGGATGCCGCGGCCGCCGACAGCTCGGGATCGTCGACCCCGCCCGTGGGCAGCTCGGGCGCGACCGACGGACCGTCGAGCACCCCGACCAGCCACGGGATCGCCTCGCCCACGGCCGCGCCCCGGAGCTCGGCCATGAGCGAGCGGGCCGGCTGCGGCGTGATCTGGTCGATCCCGCGCACCACCCACGAGTTCGCGACCGCGGGCGACACGACCGGCACGCCCATCGACGAGACCCCGGCGCCGACGAGCGCGATCACGAAGGCCGTGACCATGGTGTTCCCGATCGCGCCGAGCACGCGGTCGAGCGGGCCGAGCCTGACGGAATCGGCACCGTGCCGAAGCGCGCGACCGAGCGCCGCGCCGAGCGAGGCGCCCGCGACGAGGAGCAGGACGGCGACGGCGATCGCGACGGGCGCACGCCATTCCGGTGCCGGGATGAAGGAGACGATCCACGGCATCGCGAAGTACGCCGCGATGCCGCCCGCGACGAGCCCGAGCAGGCCGGCCGCGGTGTGCAGCAGTCCGGCGCGCCATCCGTGCACGAGCGCCCCGACGAGGACGAGTGCGAGCACGACGTCGAGGATGATGCTCCAGCCCACTCCGCCTCCGTTCGTCCCGGGGAACCTCAAGGGTCCCGCACCCGCCTCGGAACGCGCTGAAGGCGCCCGGGCGGTGCCCGGGCGCCTTCGGATCGTGCAGCGTGCGCGATCGTCCGCGACGATGCCGACTACTGGGGGAGCAGCACCGAGTCGACGAGGTAGACGGTCGCGTTGGCCGTCATGACCCCGCCGCAGATGACGCTCGCGTCGTTGACCATGAGCTCGTCGCCCGAGCCGGTCACCTCGACGGTGCCGCCCTGGACGGTCGTCTGCGTGCCGACGACCTCCTCGGGGGCGAGCTGGCCGGGCACCACGTGGTACGTGAGGATCGAGGTGAGCAGCTCGCTGTCGGTCTTCAGCGTCTCGATGGTCGCCGCGTCGATCTTCGCGAACGCGTCGTCGACCGGGGCGAACACGGTGAACTCGTCGCCGTTGAGCGTGTCGACGAGGTTCACGTCGGGGTTGAGCTCACCCGACACCGCGGAGACGAGGGTCGTCAGCAGCGGGTTGTTCGAGGCGGCGACGGCCACCGGGTCCTGGGCCATGCCCTCGACGGAGCCCGCGCCGTCCGGGACCTGCTCGGCATAGCCCGCGCAGCCGGGGCCGACGAGGTTCGCAGCGGGATCCGCCATGGTCTCCTCCTCGGTCTCCATGGGCTCCTCGGACATGGTCGTCTCGTCGTCGGCGGCCGGTTCGTCGGTCGAGCCGGCGCTGCATCCGGCCAGGCCGAGCGCGGCGACGGCCACGATCGAGAATGCGGCGAGCGTGGTGCGCTGCGAGCGGAACGTGGTTCGCATCGGTCTTCTCCTTCGGTGTGCGGCCCGCCCCTCGGGGCCGTCATGGGGGATTCGTCGCGGCCGGCGCCGCGGTTTGGTCGCGGTTCCCCCGGGCGTGTCGGCGAGCGGACGCCGTGCCCCCGGCGGCCGCGGTCAGGGAGCACCCACGCGCATCCCATACGCTCGAACCCATGACGACGACCCCCATCGCCGCCGCAGAACCCGAGCTCACCGGCCTCGCCGCGTGGGCCGTCGACCTCATGGAGACCCTCGGCGCCCCCGGCGCCGGACTCGCGATCGCGATCGAGAACCTGTTCCCGCCGCTGCCGAGCGAGGTGATCCTCCCGCTCGCCGGCTTCACCGCGAGCCAGGGCTCGTTCACGCTCGTCGAGGTGCTGTTCTGGACCACGCTGGGGTCGGTGCTCGGCGCGTCGGCGCTGTACGCGATCGGGCGCGTCCTGGGCCGGGAGCGCACGAGAGCGATCATCAAGGCGATGCCGCTCGTCGACGTCGCCGACGTCGACCGGACCGAGCAGTGGTTCCTCGATCACGGGAAGAAGGCGGTCTTCTTCGGCCGCATGATCCCGCTGTTCCGCAGCCTCATCTCGGTGCCCGCGGGCGTGACGCGCATGAACGTGGCGCTGTTCCTCGTGCTCACGACCACGGGCAGCCTCATCTGGAACACCGTGTTCGTCATGGCGGGCTACTTCCTCGGCGAGAACTGGGACGTCGTCGAACCGTGGGCCGACGCGTTCCAGGTGCTCGTGATCGTCGGGGTGGTCGCGGCCGTGGCCGCGTTCATCGTGAAGCGCGTCCGGCGGAACCTCGAGCACCGGCGCCGGCTCGCGACCGGCGAGGACACCCCGGGCGGCATCTGACCGGTCGCGGCGCGGCGCCGTGGCCGAGCGGATGCCGCGGCATCCGTCGCCCGTCGCCTCGCCCGGGTCTACAGTGATCCCGTGGCCAGCAGGCGCTCCGACGGCGGAGCCCGACGGTGATCCCGCCCACGCGGTACGCCGTGCGGGACGGCGTCGACCTCGCCTACAAGGTGTTCGGCGAGGGCGACCGCGACATCGTGCTCGTCTTCGCGTTCATCTCGAACGTCGACGTGTTCTGCGAGCTGCCCGAGCACCTCGAGTTCATCGAGCGGCTGCAGGCGCTCGACGCGAGGGTGATCCTGTTCGACAAGCGGGGAACCGGGCTCTCCGACCGCGGAGGCCTCGACGCGTCCGTGGAGGACCACGCGGACGACCTCGTCGCGATCCTCGACGCGGCCGGCAGCCGGCGAGCCTCGTTGATCGGATGGTTCGACGGCGGTGCGACCGCGCTCGTGGCCGCGGCGCGGCATCCGGACCGCATCGAGGCCGTGATCACCTACGAGGCGCTCGCCGTGGGCCACGCCGACGCCGACTTCCCCTGGTCCCTCGACGAGGGGTGGATCGGGAGCCTCATGGACGGGCTCGAGCCGTCCGAGTGGGGACGCGGCCGCGTCGTCCGGCAGTTCTGGCGATCCGAGGGCGCCGAGCGGCTCGTCGCGTGGTGGGAGCGCTACGAGGGCATGTCGGCGACGCCCACTTCGGCGCGGCGGCTGGCCGAGTCGATGGCGCGGGTCGACATCCGGCCCTATCTGGCCGACGTTCGAGCGCCGGTCCTCGTCCTGCACGACACCGCGCTCGAGGCGTTCGACGAGGCGGCGATGCGCTGGCTCGCCGACACCCTCCCGAGCGGGCGGCTGCAGCTGGTCAGCCGGTCGTCGGTCCTGCCGGCGATCCTGCCGGACGGTGCGCTCGTCGACGAGATGGAGGAGTTCCTCACGGGCTCCCGCAGCGGCGGGCGTCGCGACGTGCTCACCACCGTCTTCACCGACATCGTGGACTCGACCGCCGAGCTCGCCCGCACCGGAGACGAGGCGTGGCGCAGCATCCTCGCCTCGCACGACGAGGCGCTGCGACGCTCGATCGCGCGCTTCTCCGGCACCGAGGCGAACACGACCGGCGACGGGATCGTCGCGACCTTCCCGCTGCCCTCCTCGGCGCTGCACTTCGCCGCGCAGGCCATCGACTCGGCCGCGGCCCTCGGGCTCGACCTGCGCGTCGGCGTCCACGCCGGCGAGCTGATCATCCGCGGCGACGACCTCGTCGGACTGGCGGTGCACGCCGCAGCGCGGATCTGTGCGCGCGCCCAGCCCGGCCGGATCCTCGTGAGCGACACCGTCCGCACGCTGCTCGTCGGCTTCCCCTTCGTCTTCGAGGCCGCGGGAGAGCACGAGCTCAAGGGCGTGCCCGGGCGCTGGCCGCTCTGGAACTGCGTCACCGGACCGGACGCCGCGGACGCGGGCGGCTGAACCCGCGCCGCGGGCAATCCCGTCGGGCGCCGGCGACGAATCACCTGCGAGACCCCCGAACGCAGGAGCATCCGATGACCGTCGCACTGGCCCCGGCGCTCGTCGCACCGCTCCCGGTGCGACGGCGTGCCGCCCGGTCTGCCATGCTGGAACGCGTGGTGGACGCGCAGCCCGAGGTCGCGGCATCCGACCCGACCGTCGACGACCTGCTCGTCGCGACCGGCGCCGGTGACCGTGCTGCGTTCGGTGCGCTCTACGACCGCACCTCGGCGAGGGTGTTCGGGCTCGTCCGGCGGCTCGTCGTCGATCCCGCCCAGGCCGAGGAGGTGACGCAGGACGTGTACCTCGAGATCTGGCAGACCGCGCCCCGGTTCGATCGCGACCGCGGTTCGGCGATCTCGTGGATGTTCACGCTCGCGCATCGGCGCGCCGTGGATCGCGTGCGGTCGGCGCAGTCCGCGCGCGACCGCGACCTCCGCGTGGGCGCTCGCGACCTCGACGTACCCGTCGACACCGTCGCGGAGTCGGCCGAGGTGCGCATCGAGCACGAACGGGCCCGGGAGGCGCTCGCGGCGCTCAGCGACCTGCAGCGCGAGTGCGTCGCACTCGCGTACTACGGCGGGCTGACCCAGTCCGAGATCGCCGAGCGGCTGGGCGTCCCGCTCGGAACCGTGAAGACCCGATTGCGCGACGGCATGATCCGTCTGCGCCGACTGCTGGGGGTGACCGCATGACCGAGCCCGAGCTCCCCGGCCGTCGAGACCCCGTGGGCCCCGACGAGCTCCTCGCCGCGTACGCGCTCGACGCCGTCTCCGATGAGGAGCGCGAGGTCGTCGAACGCCACCTGGCCGCCTCGCCCGAGGCGCGGGCCGAGGTCGACGCCTATCGCGAGGCCGCCGCCGGGCTCGCCGACGAGGCGGCGCCGGTCGCGCCGCCGACATCGCTCAAGGCGTCGATCCTCGCCCGCCTCGACGATGCGCCCCAGGTCGCTGGGCCGCGTGTCGGTGGCCCGCAGGTCGGTGCCGCGGGTGCCGATCGTGACGACGTCGCGTCCGCGGATGCCGCGCCGGCCGAGTCCGCGCCGGCGGCGTCGGCGCCGGTCGAATCCCTGCTGCCCCAGCCGGCCACGTCCCTCGCGCCCGTCGCGCCCGCTCCGGCGGCGACGCCCGCCGAGGCCATGGCGCCCGTCGGTGCCGGGCCCGCCGAACGGGCCGCGCGCCGGCGCTGGTTCCAGCGCCCCGGCGCGATCCTGGCCTCCGCGGCGGCGGCCGTGCTGCTCATCGCCGGCGCCGTGGTCGGGCTGAACTGGACCGGCCCGGCCGGCTGGGGCGCGCAACGCCAGGTCGAGACGATCGCCGCGGCCGACGACGCGCAGACCACGACCGTCGAGGCCGCCGGCGGCGGCGAGGTCACGCTCGTGTGGTCCGAGCAACTGGGGCGTTCCGCCATCCGTGCCGAGCGCCTGCCCGAGGTCGGCGACGACCGCACCTACGAGCTCTGGTACATCGACGCGTCGGGCGAGGAGCTCGACGCGACGCCCGCCGGCCTCTTCGACCCCGACGGCGGTGCCGCGTACGTCGTGCTCGAGGGCGAGTTCGAGCCGGGCCTGCTCGTCGGCATCACGGTCGAGCCGGCCGGCGGGTCCGAGGCGCCCACGAGCGATCCGATCGTCGCGTTCGAGACCTGAGACCCGGATGCCGCGGCGGCCCTCGGGGGATCGGGGGCGCCGCGGCATCCGTCCGCCGTCGGCTAGGGTCGTGATGGCCGCGCCCCCACCCGCGGCACGACCCGACCACCCCACGACGACGAGGAGTGACGCATGCGCGTCGGCATGTTCCTGAACTACGCCGGAGGCTTCCGCGAGGTCGCGGACGAGGTCGCCGAACTCGAGGCCGCCGGCGTCGACCTCGTCGCCGTGCCCGAGGCGTACTCGTTCGACGCGGTCAGCCAGCTCGGGTTCCTCGCGGCGCGCACGTCGCGCATGACCCTCATGAGCGGCATCCTGCAGCTCTACACGCGGACGCCGACCCTCACGGCGATGACGGCGGCCGGACTCGACTTCGTGTCCGACGGCCGGTTCGAGCTCGGCATCGGCGCCTCGGGGCCGCAGGTGATCGAGGGCTTCCACGGCGTGAAGTACGACGCGCCGCTCGGGCGCACGCGCGAGATCATCGACGTGTGCCGCATGACCTGGCGGCGCGAGCCCGTCGTGCACGCCGGCCGCCACTACCGCATCCCGCTGCCCGAGGGCGAGGGCACGGGCCTCGGCAAGCCGCTGAAGCTCATCAACCACCCGGTCCGCGAGCGCATCCCGATCACGGTCGCCTCGCTCGGCGCGAAGTCGGTCGAGCAGACGGCCGAGATCGCCGACGGCTGGCTGCCCATGTTCTTCCACCCCGAGCGCGCCGGCGAGGTCTGGGGCGACGCGCTCCAGGCGGGCCGGGCCAAGCGCGCTCCCGAGCTCGCGGAGCTCGACGTGTTCGCGAGCCCGGCCCTCGCGATCACCGACCGAGCGGATGCCGCGGCCGCCGCCATCGCGGCCGTGAAGCCGAACCTCGCGCTCTACGTCGGCGGCATGGGCGCGCGCGGCAAGAACTTCTACAACGACCTCGTCGCGAGCTACGGGTACGCGGACGAGGCCGCGACCATCCAGGACCTCTACCTCGCCGGGCGCAGGGACGAGGCGGTCGCCGCGGTGCCGGACGAGCTGGTCCGCGCGATCTCGCTCATCGGCTCGCCCGCCGAGGTCGCCGAGCGCGTCGCGGCGTTCGCCGCGGCGGGCGTCACGACGCTCACCGTCACGCCGCTCGCGCGGGACTCGGCCGAGCGGGTCGCGCTCATGGGCGCGTTCCGCCGTATCGTCGGCTGAGCGCCCGCGGGAGCGCGGGCCCGGCGCGACCGCTCGGGCTCCCCGACGCAGGGCGGATTGTTGCACGATCCGGACGCCAGTCCACCCCCAGTTCGAGGGTGTGTCACGTTCGCGGGTCCGGCGCGTACGCTCAGTGCACCGCGATCCAGGTTGCGGCAGGGGAAACCATGGGGGTGGGGCTGCCGTGGCGGGGCGATGAGGCCGATGCGGCCACCGCCCCGCCAGGCGGTACCCGGTTCGCGGCATCCGTCGAGGGGTTGCCCTCCACCGGTGAGCGCGCCATAGCATCGGAGCAGGCCGGGCGCCCGTGCGCCGCGGCCGGGGAGGACCGATGTCCCGCAACGTCCGACGGCTCGCGTGCCCGCCCGAGGCCGTCTTCGACGTGCTGGCCGAGGGCTGGCTCTATCCGGTGTGGGTCGTGGGGGCGATGCGCATGCGCGACGTCGACCGGCGGTGGCCCGAGCCGGGCAGTCGCCTCCACCACTCCGCGGGCATCTGGCCGGTGTACCTCGACGACGTCACGGAGTGCCGCGAGTGGGATCCGCCGCGGCGGGCGGTGTTCCGCGCGAAGGGCCGGCCGATCGGCGAGGCCGCCGTCGCGATCGAGGCGAAGCCGGTGCCCGGCGGTTGCCTCGTGCGCATCTTCGAGGAGCCGGCGGGGGGTCCCGCGAGGCTCCTCCCGTCGTTCATCAGGCAGCCGATCCTGCACGCCCGGAACACCGAGACGCTGCGCCGGCTCGCGTACCTCGCCGAGGGCCGCTGGGAGGGCCGATGAGCGACGCCGTCGACGCGGTCGTCGTCGGGGCCGGGCCGAACGGCCTCGCCGCGGCGGTCACGCTCGCGCGCGCCGGGCTGTCCGTGCGCGTGTACGAGGCCGCGCCGACTCCCGGTGGAGGGGCCCGGACCGAGGAGCTCACGCTGCCCGGGTTCCGCCACGACGTGTGCTCGGCGGTGCACCCCATGGCGCTCGCCTCGCCGTTCTTCCGCGAGTTCGGACTCGAGCACCGCGTCGAGCTCCGCCTTCCGCCCGTCTCCTACGGCCATCCGCTCGACGGGGGCCGAGCCGGCCTCGCCTGGCGCGACCTCGACCGCACCGCCGACGGGCTGGGGCGCGACGGACGCGCCTACGCGAGGCTCCTGCGCGGCCTCGCGGAACACGCCGACGCGCTCATGGAGTTCGTGGGCTCGTCGCTCATGCGCGTGCCGCGGCATCCCCTCGTCGCGCTGCGCTTCGGGCTCGCCGTGCTCGAGCAGGGCTCGCACGCGTGGAACGCGCGGTTCCGCGAGGAGGTCGCGCCCGCGATGCTGACCGGCGTCGCCGCCCACGCGATCCGGCCGATGCCCTCCCTCGCGACCGCCGGGGCCGGGCTCGTGCTGACTGCGCTCGCCCACGCACGCGGCTGGCCCATCCCCGTGGGCGGCAGCGGCGCGATCGTCGACGCCATGGTCGCCGACCTCCGGGCGCACGGCGGCGAGGTGGTGACGGATGCCGCGATCGACGACCTCGCGGCCCTTCCCGCCGCGCGCGCCGTGCTGCTCGACGTGACGCCGCGCTCGCTCGATCGCATCGCCGGGGATCGTCTCCCCGACCGGTACCGCAGGGCGCTCCGGCGGTTCCGGTACGGCAATGCGGCCGCGAAGGTCGACTTCGCCCTCTCGGGGCCGGTGCCGTGGGCCGACCCGGCGCTCGCCGAGGCCGGCACGGTGCACGTCGGCGGCACGCGCGCCGAGATCGCGGCGGGGGAGCGCGAGGTGGCCCGCGGGCGGCATCCGGGATCGCCCTACGTGCTCGTGTCGCAGCCGTCGATCGTCGACCCGACGCGGGGCCCGGACGGCCGCCACACGCTGTGGACGTACACGCACGTGCCCGCCGGGTCCACCGTGGATCCCACCGAGGCGGTCACCCGGCAGATCGAGCGCTTCGCGCCCGGGTTCCGCGACGTGGTGCTCGCCTCGTCGGCGCGCTCGGCGATGGAGCTCGAGGCCGACAACGCGAACTACGTCCGCGGCGACATCGCGGCCGGCGCCCCCTCGCTGCTGCAGCTCGTGCGTCGTCCGGTGATCTCGCCCGAACCGTGGCGCACGCCGCTCTCGGGGGTGTACCTCGCGTCGTCGTCGACCCCGCCCGGACCGGGCGTGCACGGCCTGGCCGGATGGCACGCGGCGGGCAGCGCCCTGCGGCACGAGTTCGGCGTGACCGAGCCGCCGTTGCTCGCGCCGTGAGCAGGGCGATCCACCGCGATGGTGCCCCCAGAGAGGCTCGAACTCTCGACCCACGGATTAACCTGCTGCACTGGGTCTCCCCAGCCACCGCCTGCGCGGCTTGCAGTCTGGACTATCTCACCACCTTCGGCCGAGCCGGTCAGGTGCGCCGCGTATAGTCTCTGAGGTTCCCTCTCGGTTACCTGCTGATTGCCCAATCCCTCGGATTGTCACTGCCGTTCGGCGAGTACCTCGGGCTCTCAGGGTGTTCCAGCATATAGCGGCGTTCATTCGGCGCATTTCGGCGCCGACGCTCCTGTTTTCTGTTGAAGTCCGTTGCTCTAACCAACTGAGCTATGGGGGCGGATCCACACTAACAGTCGACCCGGTCCCCGGCCGCGCCACATCTCGACCGGCCCACCCGAACGCGCCCTGAGATCACCTGCCGACGCACGGGGAGGACCGGCGTTCGGTCATCCGGACGCCGGGTGGAAGCCGAGGTGACGTTCCTCGAATCCGGAGGACGAGCGCCGATTCCGCGGACGGCGGAATCCGGCCCACTCGCAGTCCGCGGCGGTATCGTGGCCCGCGATGACCGCAGATTTCCACCGCCCCACCCGCTTCCCGCCGCGCAACTTCGAGGGCTTCCTCGGCGCGGAGGACCCGGCGCAGGTGAGCCGCGTCGCGCATGACACCGCGGCGGCGGTGCTGTCCCGCGTGCGCGCGGACCCCGACCCCGAGGTGGTCTCCCGGTTGGTGTCGTACACCGACGAGCACGGCATCGACGCGATCGCCGAGCTGTGGTCGCAGGCGTCGCCGAAGAGCCTCCCGGGCGCGCTGTGGCGCATCTACCTGCTCCGCACGATGATCCGGCAGGACGCCGCGGGCGTGAGCCTCGCGTTCCAGCGCGGCACCGAGGTGTCCCGCACGATCGACCAGGTGGTCGCGGGCGCCCCGACGCCCGCGGGGCCTGCCGAGATGCGCGAACTGGCCGACGTGATCCTCCGCGGCGTGTTCTCCGGCGACTTCGCCGCGGCGCTCGACCGGGCCGCCGCGTTCGGACGCGTCGCCTCGACCGGGTTCACGAGCCTCGCCGACGATGCGGATGCCGCGGACGCCGTGCACCCTGAGCGGCCGGGGATCCTCACGCGGCGCGCGCTCCGGCTGTCGTCGCTCGCCGAGGAGCTCACGGCCTGCGCACGCCTGTGGCGGCACGACAGCCTCGACTGAATCGTGCGCGCGGCCGAGCCCGCGCGGGCGCGCGGCCGACACGCCCGGCCCGCACCGGGATCCGGCCCGGCGGAATAGTCCCCGGGGCGGCCTCGTTTACACTTGTCGTGGCCGGTCGCAGTAACCCCGGGCTCCAAATCTCGCCGCTTCGAGCGGCCTCGCGCCGAGAGGCGTTCTGCGGCCGGCCACTTTCGCTGCCCACTGGGATCGCCCGGCGGGTGCGGCGCCGTGCGGCGTAGCATCGGAGGATGGCCGACACCGTCACGTTCCTCGTCGATCCACTGCCGACCGATGCGTCCCCGGAGTTCTTCGAGGCGTCCTTCCGCGAGATCGAGGCGGGCGCCGGCGCGCTGGCGGTGAACGACCTGGCTCCCCACCGGGGCGACGGCGTGTTCGAGACCCTGGCGATCGTCGACGGCCACACCCAGGAGGTCGAGCCGCACCTGGCGCGGCTCGCGAACTCCGCCCGGCTGAGCGAACTGCCCGAGCCGAACCTCGAGCAGTGGCGGCTCGTCATCGCGCGCGCCGCCGGGCGGGTCCCCGCCCGGGGCGAGTACGCCCTCAAGCTCGCGGTCAGCCGCGGGGTGGAGCCCGGCCCCAAGCCCACCGCCTGGGTGCACGTCACGCCCGGCGCCGACTTCGCTGCGGCGCGCCAGCGCGGCATCCGCGTCGTCACGCTCGACCGCGGCGTGGCGCACGGCGTCGGCGAACGCGCTCCCTGGCTGCTGCTCGGCGCCAAGACGCTGAGCTACGCGGGCAACATGGCCGCGCTCCGCGAGGCGAAGCGCCGGGGGGCGGATGACGCGATCTACGTGTCGTCCGACGGCTACGTGCTCGAAGGGCCGACCTCGAGCGTGATCGCGCGCCTCGGCGACACGTACGTCACGCCGCCGCCCGCGGCCGGCATCCTGCACGGCACCACCCAGCGCAGCGTCTTCGCGCACCTCGAGGCCACCGGGCGGACCGCCGAGTACCGCGACCTCACCGTCGACCGGCTGCGGGCAGCGGATGCCGCGTGGCTCGTCTCGAGCGTGCGCATGGCCGCGCCGATCGTGGAACTGGACTTCGCGCCCATGGCGCTCGACGCCGACGCGACCGCGGAGCTGAACGCCTACCTGCTCTCGCCGCGCGACTGACGACGCCCCGGACGACGACGTCCCGCCCGGAACGACGACGGCCCGCCCCGGCGGGGACGGGCCGTCGCGAGTGCGGACGGGCGGATCAGCCGAATCGACCCGACACGTAGTCCTCGGTCGCCTTCTGCGCGGGGTTCGAGAAGATCGTCGTGGTGTCGTCGTACTCGATGAGCTTGCCGGGCTTGCCCGTCCCGGCGATGTTGAAGAACGCGGTCCGGTCGGACACGCGCGACGCCTGCTGCATGTTGTGGGTCACGATCACGATCGTGTACTCCTGCTTGAGCTCCTCGATGAGGTCCTCGATGGCGAGCGTCGAGATCGGGTCGAGCGCCGAGCACGGCTCGTCCATGAGGATCACCTCGGGCGAGACCGCGATGGCACGGGCGATGCACAGTCGCTGCTGCTGGCCGCCCGAGAGGCCCGATCCGGGGCGATCGAGGCGGTCCTTGACCTCGTTCCACAGGTTCGCGCCGCGCAGGGACTTCTCGACGAGGTCGTCGGCGTCCGACCTGGAGATGCGCTTGTTGTTGAGCTTGACGCCCGCGAGCACGTTCTCCTTGATCGACATCGTCGGGAACGGGTTCGGACGCTGGAAGACCATGCCGACCTGCCGGCGGACCAGCACGGGGTCGACGTCCGCGTCGTAGAGGTTGTTGCCGTCGATCAGCACCTCGCCCTCGACGCGGGCGCCCGGGATGACCTCGTGCATGCGGTTGAGCGTGCGGAGGAACGTGGACTTGCCGCAGCCCGACGGGCCGATGAAGGCCGTCACGCTGCGCGGCTCGATCTCGAGGGTGACGCCCTCGACGGCGAGGAACTTCGAGTAGTAGACGTTGAGGTCGCGGACCTCGATGCGCTTGGACACGGGTTTCCTTACTGGGGTTCTGGGGTCAGCGCCCGAACTTCGGGGCGAAGAAGCGTGCGACGAGTCGGGCGACGAGGTTCAGCGCCATGACGATGAGGATGAGCGTGAGCGCGGCGGCCCAGGCGCGGTCGAGGTAGGCGGACGCCGGCGTGCCCTGGTTCGCGTACTGGGTGTACACGAACACGGGAAGCGACTGCATTCGACCCTCGGTGAGGTCGTAGTTCATGCTGTTGGTGAAGCCGGCGGCGATGAGCAGCGGCGCCGTCTCGCCGATGACGCGGGCGATCGAGAGCATGATGCCCGTCGTGATGCCGGCGATCGACGTCGGCAGCACGACCTTCACGATGGTGAGCCACTTGGGCACGCCGAGCGCGTAGGCCGCCTCGCGGAGCTCGTTCGGCACGAGCCGGAGCATCTCCTCGCTCGACCGCACGACGACCGGGATCATGAGCACCGCGAGCGCGACCGCGCCCGCGATGCCCGTCCGGGTGCCCGGGCCCCAGAAGATCGCGAAGAGCGCGTAGGCGAACAGGCCCGCGACGATCGACGGGATGCCCGTCATGACGTCGACGAGGAACGTGATGCCGCGCGCGAGCCGGCCGCGCCCGTACTCGACCAGGTAGATCGAGGTCATGAGCCCGATCGGGATCGAGATGAGCGCCGCGGTGCCGGTCATGAGCAGCGTGCCCACGATCGCGTGCAGCGCCCCGCCGCCCTCGCCCGTGACGCTGCGCATCGAGTAGGTGAAGAACTCGGCGTCGAATCGCGCGAGCCCGAACGTCACGACCGTGATGGTGAGCGAGATCAGCGGGATCATCGCCAGCAGGAAGGCGCCCGTCACCATGGACGTCACGAACCGGTCGGTCGCGCGGCGGGAGCCCTCGACGACGCGCGAGAGGACCGTGATGGTGACGACGTAGACGAGGGCGGCGACGATGAGCGCGCCGACCCAGTTGAACTCCGCCCCGCCCAGCGCGATCAGGGCGAACAGGCCGCCACCCACCACGAGCGAGGCGGCGAGGATCATCCAGGGTGCGCCGTTGGGCAGCCTGCCGGCGGTGAGCGAGTTGCTCACCGGGGTCGCGACCCGGGGTTCCGGCGGGGTGATGGTCGTGGTCATCAGTTCGCTCCCGAGAACTCGCTGCGTCGCGCCACGATCCAGCGGGCGAGCGCATTCACCGCGAAGGTGACGATGAAGAGGATGAGGCCCGTGGCGATGAGCACGTTGACGTTGATGCCGTACGCCTCGGGGAAGCTCAGGGCGATGTTCGCCGCGATGGTGGACGGGTTCACCGACGTCAGGAGCTGGAACGTGACGGCGCCGGTCGCCGAGAGCACCATGGCGACCGCCATCGTCTCGCCGAGCGCGCGGCCGAGGCCGAGGACGGCCGCCGAGATGATGCCGGGGCGGCCGAAGGGCAGCACCGCGGTGCGGATCATCTCCCAGCGGGTGGCGCCGAGCGCGAGCGCCGCCTCTTCGTGGAGCACGGGCGTCTGCAGGAAGACCTCGCGCGAGATGGCCGTGATGATCGGGATGATCATGACCGCGAGCACGACGGCGGCGGTGAGGATGGTGCGCCCCGTGCCCGAGACGGGGCCGGAGAACAGCGGGATCCAGCCGAGGTTGTCGACCAGCCACGAGTAGAGCGGCTGCACCGCGGGGGCGAGCACCCCGATGCCCCACAGGCCGAAGACCACCGAGGGAACGGCCGCCAGCAGGTCGACGATGTAGCCGAGCACCGAGGCGAGTCGCCGGGGCGCGTAGTGCGAGATGAACAGCGCGATGCCGATGGAGACGGGCAGCGCCATGAGCAGCGCGAGCGCCGCCGCCCACACTGTGCCGAACACGAGGGGCCCGACGTACGCCCAGAAGTCGGAGTCGAGGATGGAGGCGTCCTCGCCGCTCGCGAAGAGCGCGGGAACGCTCTGCACGATGAGGAAGGTCGCCACGGCCGCGAGCGTGACGAGGATCATCGATCCTGCGAAGACCGCCGAGCGCGAGAAGACGCGATCACCCGGTCGCTGTTTCGCCCGGATGGGGGCGGGTGCGGTGCTCATCTGGCGAGGTTCCTCTGATTCTGGTTCGGAAACAGGGCTGAGCCCGGCCCCGGCTTCGCGTGGAAGCGGCGGGGCCGGGCACGACCTTCTTACTGGATGGAGTCGATCGCCGCGACCGCCTGCTCGCGCACGGCGTCGGAGATCGGCGCCGAGCCGGCGTTCTCGGCGGCCACGTCCTGGCCCTCCGCGCTGGCGATGTACGAGAAGTACGCCTTGACGAGCTCGGCGGTCGCCGAGTCCTCGTACTGCTGGCAGGCGATCGAGTACGCGACGAGCACGATCGGGTAGGCGGCCTCGTCGGGCGTGCGGTCGAGCTCGAGCGAGAGGTCGCCGTCGGGGCGGCCCTCGACGAACGGCGACACGTCGACGATCGCGGCCGCGGCCTCGGGCGAGTACTCGAGGAACTCGTCGCCGACCTGCACCGCCACGGTGCCGAGGTCGCCGGCGCGCGACGCGTCGGCGTAGCCGATCGTGCCGGTGCCGTTGGTCACCGCGTCCACCACGCCCGAGGTGCCCTGCGCGGCCTCGCCGCCCTCGAATGGCCAGACGCCGTCGGCCTCGTAGGTCCACACGTCGGGCGCGGACTGGGCGAGGTAGTCGGTGAAGTTCTCGGTGGTGCCCGAGTCGTCCGAGCGGTGGACGGGCGTGATCGCGAGGTCGGGCAGCTCGACGCCGTCGTTCGTCGCGGCGATGGCCGGGTCGTTCCAGTTGGTGATCTGGCCCGCGAAGATGCCCGCGATGGTGGCCGGGTCGAGGTTCAGCGAGTCGACGCCCTCGAGGTTGAAGACGACCGCGATCGGCGAGATGTAGAGCGGCAGCTGGATGATCGTCGAGTCGGGCGCGCACGCGGCGAAGCCGCCGGCGGCGATCTCCTCGTCGTTGAACGCCCGGTCGGAACCGGCGTAGCCGCTCGCGCCCTCGAGGAACGTGTCGCGGCCCGCGCCCGAGCCGGACGGGTCGTAGTCGATCGTGACGTCGGGGTTGGCGTTCTGGAACTCCGCGATCCAGGCCTGCTGGGCGGCGTCCATGGCGGACGAGCCCGCGCCGACCAGGTTGCCGGAGAGCGTGGACTCCGAGCCGGCCTCGTCGTTGCCGGTGGCGGCGCTCTCGTTCGCAGCGCAGGAGCTGAGGGCGAGTGCCGCGGTCACTGCGATGACGGCGGGCGCGCCGAGACGCTTGAGGTTCACGTGATTCCCTTCCGGGGGTTCGAATGCAGGGGGTGGGCCGGTGCCGACCTGCCTGCGACGCTAACCAGCGTGCGTGACGAGCGTCCCCCACGAGGGTGAACGGGAGGTGAACCGGGACTGACCGGACGGGATGCCGTTGCTGGGAGTCCGCCGGGCGGACGGCACCGGACGTCCGCTCGGCGAGCCCGGGCGGCGCTCAGCGGATCGACTCGATCGCCTGCATGGCCTGATCGCGCACCGCGTCGGAGATCGGCGCCGAACCCGCGTCGGCGGCGGCGGCCTGCTGGCCCTCCTCGCTCGCGACGTAGGCGAGGTACTCCCGCACGACCTCGACGTTCTCGGGCGAGACGTACTCCTGGCACGCGATGAGGTAGCTGACGAGCACGATGGGATAGACGCCCGCCTGCTGGGTGGTGCGATCGATCTCGATGGCGAGGTCGCCCTCCTCGCGGCCCTCCTCGAGCGGCGACGCGTCGACGATGGCGGCGGCGGCCTCGGTCGAGAACGGCACGAACTCGTCGCCGACCTGCACGGCCACGGTGCCCAGGCCGCCCGCGCGCGAGGCGTCGGCGTACCCGATGGTGCCCACGCCGTTGCCGACCGTGTCGACCACGCCCGAGTTGCCCTGCGCGGCCTCGCCGCCGGCGAACGGCCAGACGCCGTCGGCCTCCCACTCCCACGCGTCCGGGGCGGCGGCGTGCAGGTACTCCGTGAAGTTCTCGGTCGTACCGGAGTCGTCGGAGCGGTGGACGGCCGTGATCGGCAGGTCGGGCAGCTCGACGCCGGGGTTGGTCGCGGCGATCGCGGGGTCGTTCCACTCGACGACGTCGCCGGCGAAGATCCCGGCGATCGTCGCGGCGTCGAGGTTCAGGGTCTCGATCCCGTCGAGCCGGAAGACCACGGCGATCGGCGAGATGTACAGCGGCAGCTGGAGGACCGTCGAGTCCGGGGCGCAGCGGCCGAAGCGGCCCTTCTCCAGCTCGTCGAGCGTGTACGCGCGGTCCGACCCGGCGAAGTCGCTCGCGCCCTCCATGAACGTGTCGCGGCCGGCGCCCGATCCCGACGGGTCGTAATCGACCGTCACGCGCGGGTGGGCGGTCTGGAAGCCCGCCACCCAGGCCTGCTGCGCGGCGCCCTGCGCCGAGGAGCCGGCGCCGATGACGTACCCGTTGAGCGTCGACCCGGTGTCCTCCAGTCCCATCTCGTTGACGGCGCACGAGGAGAGCAGGAGGGCGGTCGTCGCCGCGAGCGCGGCGGACGTGAGCAGGCGCGTGCGATTCACTGGGATCCTTCGGGTGGGGGACACGGAAGCGGGGGATCGGCCGGCGCGGCCGGTTCCGACTCGCGATCGCGTGAACAGCGAAACCCACTCGGGTGAACGGCAGGTGAACACCCACTGGCCGGAGGGGTGGGGAACCTGCGCATCCGCTGCATGGTCGGGTTCGAGGGATCAGGACTTCGGAGCGTGCGTCTCGATGGCGATGATGCCCGACGAGGGGTTGGAGGCCGAGAGGTGCACGACGCTGAACTCGCCCACCTCGAGGCCCGCGGCGTCCGTCACGTAGGAGCCGAGCGGCGTGCCCGTCGCGAGCGCGATCTCGCGCATGATCTCGGGCAGTACGGGGCCGTGGCTGCAGATCACCGCCGTCTTGCCGACGCGCACGCGCTTGCCGATCACGCGGCGGACCTCGTCGCGACCCGCCTCCCACGCGTCCTGGCTGATCCCGTCGTCGCGCTTGACGGTGATGCCGGATGCCGCGGAGAGCGGCGTCACGGTCGTGACGCAGCGCACGGCCGGACTGGACACGATCTTCCGCGGGGCCCAGGCCCTCAACGTGTCGGCGAGCGCCACGGCCTGGCGCACGCCGCGCTCGACGAGGGGTCGCGTCGTGTCGGTCCCGTCCCAGGAGCCGCGCGCCTGCGCCTTGCCGTGCCGCAGCACGATGAGGCCGAACGTCGAGGTCACGCCCTGGTCGACGAGCGTGGCGAAGTTGTCGAGGATCTCGCGATCCGGCTCGTACGTCAGGTAGCTGCGGGCGCGCTTGATCGTGACCCACTCGAGCGCGGCGATCTCGGCGTTGGGGCGGAAGGTCGATCGCTGCACCGCCTTCTCGCTCACACGGGCCGCCCAGTAGTGCACGATCTTCTCGCGCCCGCTGGGCAGGGCGTAGCGCGAGATGCCGAGCGGCACCCCGAGTGCGACGCGCAGGCCCGTCTCCTCGGCGATCTCGCGCACGGCGGTGCGCGGAAGCGTCTCGCCGGGGTCGACCTTGCCCTTCGGGATCGTGACGTCGCCGTACACGGTCCGGTGCACCACGAGCACGTGGACGCGTCCGTCGATGACGCGCCAGCAGATCGCGCCGGCTGCGTAGACGGCGGTCGCGACCTGGCTCATCGGCGCTTCGCCGATCGTGCGCTCCGGACGACCCGGGACGTGCGCTGCGCGACCCGCTCGATGCGGAGGTGCTGCAGGTCGGCGAGGGGCGAGCCGGCGTCATCCGTCGAGTGCCGGGTCCAGGTGCCGTCGCCGGCGAGCCACCAGGAGCTCGTGCCGTCGTCCATCGCCTGGTCGAACAGCTCGCCGATGTCGGCGACGTGGTCGGGATCGGTGAGCCGCACGAGCGCCTCGACGCGACGGTCGAGGTTGCGGTGCATCATGTCGGCCGAGCCGATGTACACGACGGGCTCGCCGCCGTTGTGGAACGTGAAGATGCGCGAGTGCTCGAGGTAGCGGCCGAGGATGGAGCGCACGGTGATGTTCTCGCTGAGGCCGGCGATGCCCGGTCGCAGGCTGCAGATGCCGCGCACCCAGATCTCGACCGGGACGCCCGCGTTCGAGGCGCGGTAGAGCCCGTCGATGATGGCCTCGTCGACCATCGAGTTCACCTTGATCCGGATGCCGCCGGGCAGGCCGTCCTCGGCGTTGCGGATCTCCTGCGCGATGAGCTTCAGCAGACCCTTGCGCAGGTGGAGCGGGGCGACGAGCAGGCGCTTGAACTTCTTCTCGATCGCGTAGCCCGAGAGTTCGTTGAAGAGCCTGGTCAGGTCCTTGCCGACCTGGTCGTCGGCGGTGAGCAGGCCCAGGTCTTCGTAGATGCGGCTGGTCTTGGGGTTGTAGTTGCCGGTGCCGATGTGGCTGTAGTGCACCAGCCGGCCCTTCTCCTGCCGGATGACGAGCGCGAGCTTGCAGTGCGTCTTCAGCCCGACGAGGCCGTACACCACGTGCACGCCCGCCTTCTCGAGCTTGCGTGCCCACGAGATGTTCGCCTGCTCGTCGAAGCGGGCCTTGATCTCGACGAGCGCGAGCACCTGCTTGCCCGACTCGGCCGCGTCGATGAGCGCCTCGACGATGGGGCTGTCGCCCGACGTGCGGTACAGCGTCTGCTTGATGGCGAGCACGTCGGGGTCGGCGGCGGCCTGCTCGAGGAAGGCCTGCACGCTCGTCGCGAACGACTCGTACGGGTGGTGGAGCAGCACGTCCTTGCGGGCCACGGCGCCGAAGACGTCGGCCGGCAGGTTGGGCTCGGACCGCATGAGCTGCGCGTTCGTCGCCGGCACGTGCGTGGGGTAGTGCAGCTCGGGGCGGTCGATCCGGGCGAGGTCGAACAGCCCGCCGAGGTCGAGCGGGGCGGGGAGGCGGTAGACCTCCTGCTCGGTGACGTCGAGCTCGCGCACGAGCAGGCCGAGCGTCACGTCGTCCATGTCGTTCGAGATCTCGAGGCGGATCGGCGGTCCGAACCGGCGCCGCAGGAGCTCCTTCTCGAGGGCCTTGATGAGGTTCTCGGTCTCGTCCTCCTCGATCTCGACGTCCTCGTTGCGGGTCACTCGGAACACGTGGTGCTCGAGGATCTCCATGCCGGGGAACAGGTCGCCGAGGTGGTTCGAGATGAGGTCCTCGAGGGCGATGTAGCGGGCGTCCTCGACGGGTTCGGCCGGGTCGACGCGCACGAACCGGTGCAGCATCTGCGGCACCTTGACGCGCGCGAACTCGAGCCGCCCCGTCCGGCTGTTGCGCACCCGGACGGACAGGTTGAGCGAGAGCCCGGAGATGTACGGGAACGGGTGCGCCGGGTCGACCGCGAGCGGCATGAGGACGGGGAAGATCTGGGCGCTGAAGAACTCGTGCAGGTGGGCGTGCTCGGCCTCGTCGAGGTCGTCCCACGAGACGATCCGGATGCCGGCATCGGCCAGGGCGGGCTTGACGAGGTCCTGGTACGCGGCGGCGTGCCGCAGCTGCAGCTCGTGCGCCTTCCGCGAGATGTCGGTGAGCACCTCGTGCGGCGTGCGGCCCACGTTCGTCGGCACGGCCAGCCCGGTGTTGATGCGGCGCTTCAGGCCCGCGACCCGGACCATGAAGAACTCGTCGAGGTTCGACGCGAAGATCGCGAGGAAGTTCGCCCGCTCGAGCACCGGAAGGCGCGGGTCCTCGGCGAGCTCGAGGACGCGCTGGTTGAAGGCGAGCCAGCTGAGTTCGCGGTCGAGGTACCGCTCCGCGACGAGCTCGGGCGCGCCATCCGTGTCGAGCGGCTCGAAGTCGTCGTCGAAATCGCTCGCGGTGCGGTCCTCGTCGAGGGTGGTCTCGGCCGTCATCCCCACATCATGCCACCGGGGTGCGACCGGGTGGTGAAGCGGATGTCACCGGACGGTGACGTCGGCGTCGCGCTCGTCCTCCTCGTGGACGTTGAACCGGTAGCCCACGTTGCGCACGGTGCCGATGAGGCTGTCGAGGTCGCCGAGCTTGGCCCGGAGCCGCCGCACGTGCACGTCGACCGTTCGCGTGCCGCCGAAGTAGTCGTAGCCCCACACCTCGCTGAGCAGCTGCTCGCGCGTGAAGACCCGCGACGGGTGCGCGGCGAGGAACCGCAGCAGCTCGAACTCCTTGTAGGTGAGGTCGAGCGTGCGCCCGTGGACCTTGGCGGAGTAGCTGGCCTCGTCGATGACGACGCCCGAGGTCTGGATGCGCTCCGCGGGCTGCGAGGCCTGCGCGCGCCCGACGGCGAGCCGGATGCGGGCGTCGATCTCGGCCGGGCCGGCCTGCTCGAGGATGACGTCGTCGACGCCCCAATCGGGCGTGACCGCCGTCAGGCCGCCCTCGGTGACGACCAGCACGAGCGGGACCGAGAGACCGGTCGTGCGGAGGATCTGGGCGAGCGCCTTGGCGCCCGCGAGGTTGGTCCGCGCATCGAGGAAGACGAGGTCGGACTCCGGGGCCCGCACCAGCTGGTCGGGCGACGCGGGGATCACGCGCACCCGGTGGGTGAGGAGTGACAGGGCCGGGAGAACGTCGTCGTTGGCTGCCGGCGTCAGGATCAGCAGCTGCGCCACGAGCACCCTCCAGTAGTAAGGTGCGGTCAATACTACGGGACGTCCGAGGGGGCGCCGCGGAACGGGGGACGCCATGGGCGACGCACACGGTCACACGGTCCCGCCCGCCGCGTCGCCCGCGCCGGCCAACGCCTGGGGCCGCTGGGCCATCCCCGTCGTGTGGGCCGTCGCGGCGGTGGGCTCGGTCCTCGTCGTGGCGGCCGCCTCCGCGGGGCGGCGCGAGTGGTTCGGCGACGACTCGGCGACGGCGGCGTACGCGCCGCTCGGCATGGTGCTCGCGGCATCCGTCATCGCGTCGATGGCGCTGCAGCTCGCCTCGCGCGAGCCGCACGGGTTCGTCGGACGCATCAGCGCGTCGATCGCGGGAGCGGTCGTGGTCGTCGCGCTCGCGGCGCTCGCGCTGCTGCCGATCGTCCTCTGAGCAGCGGGTAGACTCGCTGCATGGATTCGCTGCTCGCCCTCGAACTCTTCTTCATCGGCCTGCTCGGGCTCGCGAGCCTCGCCATCGCCTGGGTGAGCGGCGTGGTCGTCTTCCGGCTCTTCAAGGGGCAGCGCTAGGCCGTGATCGAACTCCCGGTCGACCTCCCCCCGGAGCTCGTTCCGCTCTCCTGGCTCATCGGGGTGTGGGAGGGCTCGGGCGTCATCGACTACAAGGTCGGCGACGACTCGGTCACCCACGAGTTCGGGCAGCGCGTGAGCTTCAGCCACGACGGGCTGCCCTACCTCAACTACACGTCGTCCACGTGGCTGTTCCCCGGGGCCGAAGGCGGCGAGCCGACGCCCATCGCCGCCGAGACCGGCTACTGGCGGCTCGCACGACCGCTCGGCGAGGGCGACCCCGGCCCGGCGCTCCTGCCGGCAACCGGTCCCACGCGCTTCCCCGACGCCGAGGCCGTCGAGACGCTGCGCAACGCCGCCGGCGGCTTCGACCTCGAGGTCTCGGTCGTGCACCCGGGCGGCGTCAGCGAGCTGTACCTCGGGCAGGTGAAGGGACCGCGCATCGATCTCGCGACCGATGCCGTGATGCGCGCCGCAGGCGCGAAGGAGTACGCGGCCGCCACGCGGCTGTACGGCCTCGTCGAGAACCACCTGCTCTGGGCGTGGGACATCGCCGCGCTCGGCCAGGACCTCCGCACCCACGCCAGCGCGCGTCTCGCGAAGGTCGACTGATGACCGCGTCGCCGTTCCTCGCCCTGCCCGGCGCCGTTCCCGCGGAGGGCGTCGACGAGGGCGTCCCCGCGCACTACGGCAACCCGATGGTCGAGCAGCGCCGACTCGAGCGGGGCCGCGCCGTCGTCGACCTGTCGCACCGCGGCGTGGTGACCGTGACGGGACCGGACCGGCTGTCGTGGCTCAACTCGATGGCCAGCCAGCGGCTCGACCACCTTCGACCGGGCGAGTCGGCCGAGGCGCTCTTCCTCGACGCGTCGGGCCACGTCGAGCACGCGGTGCACGTCGTCGACGACGGCGAGCGCACGTGGCTCGTCGCGGAGCGCGACGACGCGCCCGCGCTGGCGTCGTGGCTGGATCGCATGCGGTTCATGCTGCGCGTCGAGGTCGCCGACGTCTCGAGCGAGGTCGCGGTCGTCGCCGCGATGCCCGACGGCGACGCGTTCCCGCTCCACCTGCCCGACGGCGCGCTCCGGTGGACCGATCCCTGGCGGCTCGAGCTCCCCGGCGGGCACCGCTACGCCGTGGATCCGGCGCACCCGGGGGCGTTCTGGCGCTACGTCGAGGTGATCGTGCCGCGGGAGGCGCTCGTCGGCCTCGCCGCCGCCGTCCGATCCGGCGCGACCGAGCCCGCCGGCGTGCTCGCCCTCGAGGCGCTCCGCATCGCCGCGTGGCGGCCGCGCTTCGCGACCGAGGTCGACGAGAAGACGCTGCCGCACGAGCTCGACTGGCTCCGCAGCGCCGTCGACCTGCACAAGGGCTGCTACCGCGGCCAGGAGACGGTGGCGAAGGTCGTGAACCTCGGCCGGCCGCCCCGGCGCCTGGTGATGCTGCACCTCGACGGCAGCGACACGGTGCTGCCGAAGCCGGGCGACGAGGTCGTGGGCGTCAAGGTCCGCCCCGAGCCCGCCCCGGGCGAGGAGCCCGAGCGGCGCGTCGTCGGCCACGTCACGTCGGCCGGCCTGCACCACGAGCTCGGCCCGATCGCGCTCGCCGTCGTCAAGCGCGCGGTGCCGCCCGAGCTCGAGCTCATCGTCGAGAGCCACGGCATCGACGTCGCCGCCGCCCAGGTCGAGATCGTGCCGGCCGGTGCCGGCGCCGCGGTCGAGGTGCCGCGCCTGCCGCGACTCGGCATCCGCCACTGACCGGGTCGCGACGTCAGCGAGCGGATGCCGCCGCGCCCGGCGCGACCGCGTCCCACACGACCGTCAGCTCGCCGAGCCGCCAGCGGCGGGTCCCGCCGTGCATCGGCCATCCCTCGTCGCGGAGGGTGCGCGCCACGGCGATCCAGCGTTGCGACGGTCCGTACACCGACAGCGGCGCGTGCACGCGCCAGGCCCGGTCGAGCGCCGTGAGCAGGTCGTGCACGCGCTCGCCGGGGACGTTGCGGTGGATGAGCGCCTTCGGCAGCCGCTCCGCCACGACCGAGGGCGCCTCGAGTCCGCGCAGGCGGAGGCTGATCGTCAGGGTCCGAGGTCCGGCATCCGTCACGCCGACCCACGCGGCCACGCGGCCGAGCTCGTCGCACGTGCCCTCGACGAGCAGGCCGCCCGGCGCGAGCCGCTCGACCATGCGCGCCCAGGCCCCGGCGACGTCGGCCTCGTCGTACTGCCGCAGCACGTTGAACGCCCGGATCACCGCGGGCGCGCCGCCGCCCGGCACGGGCACCTCGAACCCGCCCAGCCCGAACGACACCGGGAGGTCGGCGGGGAACGGGGTGCGTCCTCCGCGCACCTCGACGAGCTGCGCGTCGGCCGTGCGCACGCGCGCCGGGTCGATCTCGAGGCCGAGCACGCGCACGTCCGGACGCGTGCGGCGCAGCCGGGCGGCGAGCTCGAACGCCGTCACGCCGCTCGCCCCGTAGCCGAGGTCGACCACGAGCGGGTCGGCCGCGCGCCGCAACGCGGGCTGCTCGGCGATCCAGCGGTCGACGCGGCGCAGGCGGTTCGTGTTCGTCGTGCCCCGCGTGATGGATCCGACCGGCATGCCACCAGTCTCGCAGTCGCGAGCGCCCGCGACGCGGCATCCGTCACCGCGCGACCCGCGCCGTGAGGGCGGGATGGCGCGCCGGTAGGCTGGTGCGCATGGTCTACACCCTCGTGCTGCTGCGCCACGGCCAGAGCGACTGGAACCAGAAGAACCTGTTCACCGGCTGGGTCGACGTGCGACTCAGCGACCTCGGGCGCGCCGAGGCGAAGCGGGCGGGCGAGCTGCTCGTCGAGAAGGGCGTGCTGCCCGACGTGCTGCACACGTCGGTGCTCACGCGCGCCATCCAGACCGCCGACCTCGCGCTCGAGGAGGCAGACCGACTCTGGATCGACGTGCGACGCTCGTGGCGGCTCAACGAACGCCACTACGGCGCGCTGCAGGGACTCGACAAGGCCGAGACCCTCGAGAAGTACGGCCAGGAGCAGTTCATGCTGTGGCGCCGCTCGTTCGACACCCCGCCGCCGCCCATCGACGACGACAGCGAGTGGTCGCAGGTCGGCGACCCGCGCTACGCGAACCTGTCGGAGGACGAGATGCCGCGCACCGAGTGCCTGAAGGACGTCATCGCGCGCATGCTCCCGTACTGGGAGACCGACATCATCCCCGACCTGCGCACGGGCAGGACGGTGCTCGTCACCGCCCACGGCAACTCGCTGCGCGCGCTCGTGAAGCACCTCGACGGCATCTCCGACGAGGACATCGCCGAGTTGAACATCCCCACGGGCATCCCGCTCGTCTACGAGCTCGGCGACGACTTCATGCCGACCAAGCCGGCCGAGTACCTCGATCCCGAGGCGGCGGCGGCGGGCGCGGCCGCGGTGGCGGCGCAGGGCAAGAAGTAGCCGCCCCGGGCATGCGAAGGGCCGAGCGGATGTCGCATCCGCTCGGCCCTTCGTCGTCGGCGCGCCTCGCGGCGCCGGGGGATCAGACGGGTTCCGGGACCCAGTCGCCCGTGGCCAGGTACTGGACCTTCTTCGCGATCGAGACCGCGTGGTCGGCGAAGCGCTCGTGGTACCGGCTCGCGAGGGTCGCGTCGACCGTGTCGACGGCCTCGCCCTTCCAGGTCTCGCCGAGGACCTTGTCGAAGACCGAGAGGTGGAGCGCGTCGACCTTGTCGTCCTCGTTGCGGATCTCCTCGGCCAGGCGGACGTCCTCGTTGCGGAGCAGCTCGACGAGCCGGCGCGCGATCTCGACGTCGAGCGTGCCCATCTCGGAGAACGTCGGGCGCAGGCTCTTCGGCACCACCTTGTCGGGGAAGCGGTAGCGGGCGAGCTGCGAGATGTGCGTGGCCATGTCGCCCATGCGCTCGAGCGACGCCGAGATGCGCAGCGCGCTCACGACGATGCGCAGGTCACGGGCCACGGGCTGCTGGCGGGCGAGGATCGTGATGGCGAGCTCGTCGAGCGCCTGCGCGCGCTGGTCGATCAGGTGGTCGTCGGCGATCACCTCTTCGGCGAGGCTCACGTTGGACTCGTTGAAGGCGCGCGTCGCCTTCTCGATGGCCTCGGCGACGAGCGTCGCGATCTCGACGAGCCCGTCCTGGACCTCTCGCAGTTCCTGCTGGAACACCTCACGCATGAATTCCGACCCCTTCGGTCTCGGCTCCGCGCGTCGGGCACGCGGGAGCAGCCGGCAGCCGGCCGACTCGCGACATCCTCCCCGGCGCAGGTGAACGGCAGGTGCCGTGCTCCTGAACACTCCCTAACCTACCCTCGTCCGGCGGGATCCCGGACGTGACGGCCTCGCCCGGTGGTTATCGTTGGACGCATGGACTCCACCTGGTCCGTGCTCGCCGCGCTCGCGTTCGGCGTGCTCATCGGGGCCGGCTTCACCGTGGTGCTGCACATCGCCGAACGGCGCGGGCAGAGCGCTGCGCGCGTGGTCGCGCCCACCATTCCCGACGGGGTCGACCAGGTGCTCGACGTCCTCGAGTCCGCGGGCGTCGTGCTCGATCCGTCGAACAACGTGCTGCGGGCCTCGCCCGGCGCGCTGGCGATGGGGCTCGTGCGCAACCAGATGCTGGCGCACCAGGAGCTCATCGACCTGGTGTCCGCGGTCCGGCGCACGGGCGAGCCCGTGGGGACCGAGCTCGTACTCGCGCGCGGGCCGTTCAGCGACGCCACCATGCAGGTCGACGTGCGCGTCGCCCGGCTGGGCACGCGCTTCGTGCTGCTGCTCGCCGACGACCGCACCGAGGCGCGCCGGCTCGACGAGGTGCGACGCGACTTCATCGCGAACATCAGCCACGAGCTGAAGACGCCGATCGCGTCGGTGAGCCTGCTCGCCGAGGCGCTCGACCATGCCGCCGACGAGCCGGAGCGCGTGCGCCGGTTCGCCGACCGCCTCGCGGTCGAGTCGACGCGGCTCGGCCACATCACGAGCGAGGTCATCGAGCTGTCCCGACTGCAGGCGCGCGACGCGCTGCGCCGCGACGAGCTGCTCGACGTCGACCGCATCGTCGCGGCCGCGGTGGACCAGAACCGTGTGGTCGCCGCCGCGAAGGGCATCGAGGTGCGCCTGCGCGCCAAGTCGAAGGCGAAGGTCTACGGCGACCAGGCGCTCATGGTCGTCGCCGTGCACAACCTCGTCGCGAACGCCATCGCCTACTCGAGCGAGGGCGGCCGGGTGGGCGTCGGCGTCACCGTCGACGGCGACGCGGTCGAGATCGCGGTCGCCGACCAGGGCATCGGCATCGCCCCGGAGGACCAGGACCGCGTGTTCGAGCGGTTCTACCGAGTCGACCAGGCGCGCTCGCGGAACACGGGCGGCTCCGGCCTCGGGCTCAGCATCGTGAAGCACACGGTGCAGAACCACGGCGGGGACGTGCGGGTCTGGTCCCAGCCGGGCCGCGGCTCCACCTTCACCATCCGGCTGCCGCTCGCCGAGCCGCCGGTCGCGGCGCCCGAGCCGGAGTCCGAGGGCGGCGAGGCCGAGGCCGAGACCGTGGTCGCGGGCCCGGCCGATCGCGGCGCGGCGCCGGCCACGGCGGCGGCCGAGGCCGCTGAGACCCCCGATCGCATCGCCGCGGCGCTCCCCGCCGCCCCGTCCCGAGGAGACCCCACGTGACCCGCATCCTGCTCGTCGAGGACGAGATCGCGCTGAGCGAGCCGCTGAGCTTCCTGCTCGAGCGCGAGGGCTACGAGGTGGAGGTCGCCGCCGACGGGCCCTCCGCCGTGTCCGCGTTCGACCGCAACGGCGCCGACCTCGTGCTCCTCGACCTCATGCTCCCGGGCCTGCCCGGCACCGAGGTGTGCCGGGAGATCCGGCAGCGTTCGCAGGTGCCGATCATCATGCTCACCGCCAAGGACTCCGAGGTGGACATCGTCGTCGGGCTCGAGCTCGGCGCGGACGACTACGTGACGAAGCCCTACTCGACGCGCGAGCTGCTCGCCCGCATCCGCGCCGTCCTGCGCCGGCGGGTCGAGCACGACGACGTCGACGAGGCGATCATCACCGGCGGTCGCGTGCGCATGGACGTGGACCGCCACACGGTCGAGGTCGACGGCGAGGCGGTGGCGATGCCGCTCAAGGAGTTCGAGCTGCTGAAGCTGCTCATGCGCAACGCCGGCCGCGTGCTCACGCGCGGCCAGCTCATCGACCGCGTGTGGGGCAGCGACTACTTCGGCGACACCAAGACGCTCGACGTGCACATCAAGCGCATCCGCTCGAAGATCGAGGTCGCGCCCTCGGAGCCCGTGCAGCTCGTGACGGTGCGCGGCCTGGGGTACCGGTTCGAGGCCTGAGACGACGAAGCGGATGCCGCGCGCTCGCGCCGCGGCATCCGCTCGGATCGTTCGTTCGAACCTGCCTACCGCAGGAGGTCTTCGTACTCGGGGAGGCGGCCGTCGAGCACGGGTACCTCGATCTCGCGGCCCTCGGCGCCCGACGTGGTGGCGTAGACCTGGACGAGCCCGCCCACCTCGGCGTCGAGCCGCTCGACGGTCAGGGGGTCCTCGTCGCCGGCGCCGGGCGCCACCGTCTGGCCGGCCTCGACCTCGACCTCGAGGGTCTCGCCGCCGATCTCGAGTTCGAGCGTGGCGTCCTCCGAACCGGAGTTGGTGACCGACAGGATCATGCTGCCCTCGTCGCCGTCCTCGCTGATGACGAGGATGTTGCGGATGGCGAGGTCGCCGACGTCGGCCGAGACGCCGTCGCTCGGGTCGTACTTCTCGGTGGTCGCCTGGTAGGTGATCATGGCGCAGCCGCTTCCGCCGATGGCGATGCCGAGAGCCAGTGCAGCGGATGCCGCGAGACGCGCCTTCACAGAACCTCCAACGAGACATGCGTGCGCGCGGGTGCATGCAGCCGCGCGCAGGGAACTCCGACGAGTCTAGCCTACGGCCCAGCGCGGCTCCGGGCGTGGAGGCGGAACCCTAGCACTACCTCGGTGTGATATCCTGAAAGTTGCCGAAAGGACGTCTATTCATGCTGTTTGAGGTTGGCGAGACCGTTGTCTACCCCCACCACGGAGCCGCGACGATCGTCGAAGTCAAGAAACGCATCATCAAGGGCGAAGAGAAGCTCTACCTCAAGCTGAACGTCACGCAGGGCGACCTCGTCATCGAGGTTCCGGCCGAGAACGTCGACCTCGTCGGCGTGCGTGACGTCATCGGCAAGGAAGGCCTCGACAAGGTCTTCGAGGTGCTCCGCGCCCCCTTCACCGAAGAGCCGACCAACTGGTCGCGCCGCTACAAGGCGAACCTCGAGAAGCTCGCCTCGGGCGACGTGATCAAGGTCTCCGAAGTCGTGCGCGACCTGTGGCGCCGCGACCAGGACCGCGGGCTTTCCGCGGGCGAGAAGCGCATGCTGGCCAAGGCTCGGCAGATCCTGATCTCCGAGCTCGCGCTGGCCGAGAAGACCGACGAGGAGCAGGCGTCGACCGTCCTCGACGAGGTCCTCGCCTCGTAGCCCGAGTCCGGGTTCCGACGATCGCCGCCGGCGCAGCACGCGCCGAGCGGCGATCGTCGTCCCGGGCGGCGATACGCTCGTCGCGTGAACGATTCGACCGTCGCCGTCATCGTCGTCGCCGCCGGCAGCGGCACGCGTCTGGGCCATGCCGAGCCGAAGGCGTTCGTGCCGCTCGGTGACGACACGATCCTCGGCGTGGCGCTCGATGCCGTGTTCGGCATGCGCGACGCCCCGCACGTCGTGGTGGTCGCCCCGGGCGATCGCCTCGACGAGGCGCGGGCCATCGCCGAGGCGCGCCCCGGCGCGGCATCCGCTGTCGTCGACGTCGTGCCCGGGGGCGACACCCGGCAGGAGTCCGTCGCGCGCGGCCTCGCGGCGCTGCCCGTCGGCATCTCGACCGTGCTCGTGCACGACGCGGCGCGACCGCTCACGCCGTCGCTCCTCTTCGACGAGGTCGCCGCCGTCGTGCGGGCCCGCGGGCACGGGGTCGTCCCCGGCCTTCCCGTGATCGACACCATCAAGCGGGTGGATGCCGCGGGCCGCATCGTCGCGACGGTCGATCGGTCCGAACTCGCGGCGATGCAGACGCCGCAGGGCTTCCCGCGATCGGCGCTCGAGTACGCCTACTCACGCGCGCACGGAGAGCACACCGACGACGCCGCGCTCCTCGAGTCCACCGGCATGCAGGTGGACGTGGTGCCCGGCGATGCGCGGGCGTTCAAGGTCACGGTCCCGGCCGACCTCCGCCGGGTCGAGCAGGCCGTCGGGCAGCTGCGCCGGGCCGAAGCGGAGGCCACGCCGAAGCCCGCATCGGCGACGGTCGATGCCGACGCACCGCTCGCCCTGCCCCGCGTCGGAACGGGCCTCGACGTGCACGCGTTCGCCGACGACGCCGCCACGCCCCTGTGGCTCGCCGGTCTCGAGTGGCCGGGCGAGCGCGGACTCTCCGGGCACTCCGACGGCGACGCCGTCGCGCACGCGATCTGCGACGCGCTCCTCGGGGCGGCCGGGCTCGGCGACATCGGCGGCATGTTCGGCACGGCCGACCCGCGCTTCGCCGGTGCGCACGGCGACGTCTTCCTGGCCGAGACCGTGCGACGGCTCGCCGCGGCGGGATTCCACGTGGGCAACGTGTCGGTCCAGGTGCTCGGCAACCGCCCCAGGCTCGCGCCGCGCCGCGCGGAGGCCGAGACGCTGCTCTCGCGCGTCGTGGGCGCTCCCGTGAGCGTCGCCGCGACGACCACCGACGGATTGGGCTTCACCGGTCGCGGCGAGGGCGTCGCCGCCATCGCCACCGCGCTCGTCGTGCCGGCCTGAGCCGCGGCATCCGTCATCACCGGTCCTGCGGCGGGCCCGCCGGTAGGCTTGCGGGGTGACCGTGCGACTCTACGACTCGAAGGCCCAGGCCCTGCGTGACTTCGTGCCCCTCGAGGAGGGGCACGTCGGCATGTACGTCTGCGGACCGACCGTGCAGTCGAGCCCGCACATCGGGCACCTGCGGAGCGCGCTCGTCTACGACCTCATGCGCCGGTGGTTCCTGGCGCGGGGCGATCGGGTCACGTTCATCCGCAACGTCACCGACATCGACGACAAGATCCTCAACGCGGCCGCCGACGAGGGCATCGCCGACCAGTGGTGGTCGCTCGCGTACCGGGTCGAGCTCGAGTTCACCGCCGCGTACCAGTCGCTCGGCATCCTCCCGCCGACCTACGAGCCGCGCGCGACGGCGAGCGTGCAGCAGATGCAGGAGCTCATCGCGCGGCTCATCGCGGCGGGCCGCGCCTACGTCGCCCCCGACGGGTCCGGCGACGTCTACTTCGACACCACGACCTGGCCCGCCTACGGCGAGCTCACCAGGCAGGCGCGCGAGAACATGGAGGCCGCGGCCGACTCCGACCCCCGCGGCAAGCGCGACCCGCGCGACTTCGCGCTCTGGAAGGGGCGCAAGGAGACCGAGCCCGAATCCGCAGGGTGGGATGCGCCCTGGGGTCACGGGCGGCCCGGATGGCACATCGAGTGCTCCGCGATGGCGGCGCGCTACCTCGGCCCCGAGTTCGACCTCCACGGCGGCGGGCTCGACCTCCGGTTCCCGCACCACGAGAACGAGCTCGCGCAGTCCAACGCCGACGGCCAGCCGTTCGCCCGCTACTGGGTGCACAACGGGCTCGTGAACGTCGGCGGCCAGAAGATGTCGAAGTCGCTCGGCAACTCGGTCTACGCCGGCGAGCTGCTCGAGCTCGCCTCGCCGCTCGCCGTGCGGTACTACCTCGGCCAGGCGCACTACCGCTCGACGCTCGACTACTCGCCCGAGGCGCTCGCCGAGGCCGAGGCCGCCGTCGACCGCATCCGCACCTTCCTCGCGCGCGTCGACCGACGCCTCACCGGCACGCACCACGCCGGCACCGGCACGGATGCCACGTGGCCCGCCGCGTTCGCCGAGGCCATGGACGACGACCTCGGCGTGCCGCAGGCGCTCGCCGTGCTGCACGAGACCGTCCGCGCCGGCAACCAGGCCCTCGACGACGAGGACCTCCCGGCCGCCGCGGAGCGCCGCGGGCAGGTCGTCGCGATGGTGCGCGTGCTCGGAATCGACCCGGCCGACGCGGCATGGTCGACGGATGACGGGCCTGCCGCCTCCGCCCTCGACACCCTCGTCGCCCGCCTCGTCGACGACCGCCGCGCTGCGCGCGACGCGAAGGACTGGGCCACCGCCGATCGCATCCGCGCCGAGCTCGCGGACGCCGGCATCACCATCGAAGACAGCCAGACCGGAACGCATTGGAGCCTCACGTCATGAAGGGCAGCAGCGGAAAGCCTCGCGCGGGAGCCGTGCGCAAGAAGGGCAAGGGCCAGAAGGTCGGGACCGGCGGGCACAGCCGCAAGGCCCTCGAGGGCAAGGGGCCGACGCCCAAGGCCGAGGACCGGCCGTACCACAAGGCGCACAAGCGCAAGGCGGCGGCCGAACGGGCCGCGGCGAAGTCGGGCGGCCGCGCACCCCAGCGCGCCGGCGCCCCGCGCGGTGCGTCGGGCGCGGCCCGCCGCTCGAAGTCGGGCGACGAGTCCGAGATCGTGACCGGGCGCAACGCCGTCGTGGAGGCGCTGCGCACGCGCATCCCCGCGACGACGCTCTACATCGCGGCCCGCATCGAGATGGACGACCGCGTGAAGGAGGCCGTGAAGGTCGCGACCAACCGCGGCATCCCGATCCTCGAGGTCATGCGGCCCGAGCTCGACCGGCTCGCCGGCGAGGGCGGCGTGCACCAGGGCCTGGCGCTGAAGGTGCCGCCCTACGAGTACGCGCACCCCATCGACCTGCTCGACGAGGTGCTCGCCGACGACGAGACGCCGCTGCTCGTCGCGCTCGACGGGATCACCGACCCGCGGAACCTCGGCGCGATCATCCGCTCCACGGCCGCGTTCGGCGGGCAGGGCGTGATCGTGCCGCAGCGCCGCTCGGTCGGCGTGACCGCGGCGGCGTGGAAGACGTCGGCCGGGGCGGCCGCGCGCGTGCCGGTCGCGATGGCGCCGAACCTGACGCAGACGCTCAAGGCGCTCAAGGAGCGCGGGGTGTTCGTGCTCGGACTGGACGGCGACGGCGACGTCTCGCTGCCCGGCCTCGATTTCGCCGACCGGCCCATCGTGGTCGTCGTCGGCTCCGAGGGCAAGGGCCTCTCGCGGTTGGTCACCGAGACGTGCGACGCGATCGTGTCGATCCCCATCTCGGCGGCGACCGAGTCGCTGAACGCGGGCATCGCGGCCTCCGTCACGCTCTACGAGATCGCGAAGCTGCGCGCCCGGTCGGCGGAATAGGACGCGCGGCGCGCCAGGCCGGTGGGGGTGCCGAGGCCACGCGGCACCGGCGTCCGGTCGAGTCGATCCACCTCGCGTCCTCCTCGACCACCGGACGCAGCGAGAGCCGATCAGACCTTCAGGCGCCAGTCGTCCTCGTCGTCGGCGTCGTGCACCGGGAGCTCGGCCGTGTCGGGACCGACCACGGGCAGCGCCGTCGTGATCGCCTCGGTCGGCGGGCCGATCACCGTGGCCTCGTCGCGGCGATGCCGCAGCACGTCGTTGATGTAGGCGGTGAGCGCCTCGGCCAGCGGGATGTCGTGGCCCTGCTGCTGCGCCATGTACCAGCGGTGCTCGAGCAGCTCGTGGAAGACCTCGGCGGGCTCGAGCTTGCCCCGCAGCTCCTGCGGGACCGCGCGGACGACGGGCTCGAACACGCGCATCTGCCACTCGTGCGCGACCATCTCCTCGTCCTGGTCCTGCTTGTTGTACGCCGCCCGGTACGAGTCCAGGTCGTTGAGCAGCCGGCGCGCCTGGTTCTCGCCGGCGTCGAGCCCGGTGAGGCGCAGGAGGCGTCGCTGGTGGTGGCCGGCGTCGACGACCTTCGGCTGGATGCGCAGCGTCGTGCCCGTCTCGTCGGTGCGGATCGCGAGCTCCTCGATGTCGAATCCGAGCTCGTTCAGGCGGTTCACACGTTCGTTGATGCGCCACCGCTCGGCGAGCCCGAAGGACTCGGAGCCCGTGAGCTCGGTCCACAGGCTGCGGTAGGCGTCGACGATGCCGTTCGAGATGTTGACCGGGTCGAGCTCGTCGGCGACGCGCCCGCCCGCCTCGAGGTCGAGCAGCTCGCCGGCGATGTTCACGCGGGCGATCTCGAGGTCGTTCTCGCGCTGCCCGTTCGAGAGGCCCCCCTCGTAGAGCTTGCCGGTCTCGGCATCGACGAGGTAGGCGGCGAATGCGCCCGCGTCGCGGCGGAAGAGCGTGTTCGACAACGACACGTCGCCCCAGAAGAAGCCGACGATGTGCAGCCGGACGAGCAGCACCGCGAGCGCATCCACGAGGCGCGTCGCGGTGTCGGGTCGGAGCGTCTGGGAGAACAGCGCGCGATAGGGGAGGGAGAATCGCAGGTGCCGCGTGACGAGCACCGGCGCGAGCTCGTCGCCGTCGGCATCCGTGCGGCCGGTGATCACCGCGACGGGATCGACGCAGGGGATCTCGAGGCGCTGCAGGGTTCGCAGCATCTCGTATTCGCCCTTCGCCATCTCGGCCGTGGTCTCCTTGATCGCGACGACGTGGCCGCTGAGGTGCGCGAAGCGCACGAGGTGACGCGAGATCCCCTTGGGCAGCGCCGCGATGTTCTCGCTCGGCCACGCCTCGAGCGGGAGGTCCCACGGGAGGTCGAGGAGCGCGGGGTCGGTCATCGCCGACGTGATCGAGAGTGTGCCGCTCATCAGGGCCAAGCGTACCCGGGAACGACGATGCCGGCCGGGCCGAGGCCCGACCGGCATCGCGGTCGCGTGGTGCGGTGCGTCAGCTGGCGACCGGCGCCTGGAGCAGGCGGGCGCCCGACTCGGCGTCGAACACGTGCACGTGCTTCGGCGTGGGCATCAGGTAGACGGTGTCGCCCGCGTACGGGTGCACGCGGCCGTCGACGCGCGCCACGATGTCGGTCCGCTTGCCCTCGATGGTCGAGTGGCCGTAGAGGTACCCGTCGGCGCCGAGCTCCTCGACGAGGTCGACGACGACCTCGAGGCCTTCGCCCTGGACGTTCGAGACGACGATGTCCTCGGGGCGGACGCCGATCGTCACGACCGGGCCCGAGGCCGACGCGAGCGCGTCGCGCTCGACGTCGACGGTCGCGGTGCCGAACTTCACGCCGCCGTCGACCACGTCGGCGTGGAACAGGTTCATCGCCGGCGAGCCGATGAAGCCCGCGACGAAGACGTTGTTCGGCCGCTCGTACAGCTCGCGCGGGGTGCCCACCTGCTGGAGGACGCCGTCCTTCAGCACCGCGATGCGGTCGCCCATGGTGAGCGCCTCGGTCTGGTCGTGCGTCACGTAGACCGTGGTGACGCCGAGGCGACGCTGCAGCGACGCGATCTGCGTGCGCGTCTGCACGCGGAGCTTGGCGTCGAGGTTCGACAGCGGCTCGTCCATGAGGAACACCTGCGGCTGGCGCACGATGGCGCGGCCCATGGCGACGCGCTGGCGCTGGCCGCCGGAGAGAGCCTTGGGCTTGCGGCTGAGGTACGGCTCGAGGTCGAGCAGCTTCGCGGCCTCGAGCACGCGAGCGGCGCGCTCCTCCTTGCCGATGCCCGCGATCTTGAGCGCGAAGCCCATGTTCTCGGCGACGGTCATGTGGGGGTACAGCGCGTAGTTCTGGAAGACCATGGCGATGTCGCGGTCCTTGGGCGGCACGTCGGTGACATTGCGGTCGCCGATGAAGATGTTGCCCTCGTTGACCTCTTCGAGGCCAGCGAGCATGCGCAGCGAGGTGGACTTGCCGCAGCCCGAGGGACCGACCAGGACGAGGAATTCCCCGTCGGCGATCTCGAGGTCGAGCTGGTCGACGGCGGGACGGGTGCCACCGGGATACAGGCGGGTGGCCTTGTCGAACGTGACTGACGCCATGGTTCTGTGCTCCTTCACCGGCAGGTACGTGCCGGACGATCCGTAGTGAATGGAAACGCCGACCTCGGTGTCGACGCTCCCTCAGTATGGCATGCGGGCCTGCGATCGCCGCATCCGCGACGATCCGTCCACCGCGCGCGGATGCCGGCGCCGGCCCGCGCACGGGCGCCGTTTGGGCGATTCACAGTGTGCGCTCCTACACTCTTCGATGCGTGCGCCTGCATACGCGCGCGCCCACACAGCGACCCGGAGTTGACCATCGATGAGCACTGGCGGATCCATCCAGCCGCGCCCCAGCCGCAACGAGCGACGCGAGGCGGCCCGTGAGAAGGCGCGCCTGCTGCGCGAGGAGCAGCGCAAGAAGGAGCGCCAGAAGAAGTTCCTGATCCAGGGCGGCGTCATCGTGGTGGTGCTCGCCATCGCCGCACTCATCGGCACCATGATCTTCAACAGCGTGCGCCCCGACGGCCCCGGCCCGCAGAACATGGCCAGCGACGGCATCCTCCTGGTCGGCGGCGAGGACGGGATCGAGCCGGTCACCACCGCGGCGATCCCCGCGAACGGCGAGCCCACCCCCACCGAGCCCGACGACAGCGGCACGGTCGCGAACATCGTCGTCTACGTCGACTACCTGTGCCCGTACTGCGGCCAGTTCGAGCAGACGAACTCCGAGTCGATGCGCACGATGGTCGAGGAGGGCGCGGCGACGCTCGAGGTGCACCCCATCGCGATCCTCACGAACAAGTCCGCGGGCACGCAGTACTCGCTGCGTGCGGCGAACGCCGCCGCGTGCGTGGCCGAGGAGTCGCCCGAGGCGTTCTTCGACTTCAACGCGCTGATGTTCGAGAACCAGCCCGAGGAGCTGACCGCCGGCCTGTCGAACGGCGAGATCAAGGAGCTCGCCGCCGAGGCGGGCGCCTCGTCGTCGGTCGACGAGTGCATCGACGAGACCCGCTTCAAGAGCTGGGTCGAGGATGCCACGAACCGGGCGCTGACCCAGCCCATCCCCAACTCCGAGCTCGAGTCGGTGAAGGGCACGCCGACCGTGCTCGTCAACGGCAAGCAGTACGTCGGCTCGCTCGAGGACCCGGCCGAGTTCCGTGCGTTCGTGCTGCAGGCGGCGGGCGAGAGCTACTCCGAGTCCAACGGCACCCCGACGCCGACCCCCACCCCGACGCCCGCCGGCTGACGCCGTCCGAGCTCCGGACGACGGCCCGGTCCCCGCGCGGACCGGGCCGTCGTCGTCCACGGGCGACCGCATCGGTAGGATGTGGGGGAGTCTCGCCGGCTTGGCGCAATTGGTAGCGCACCGCTCTTGTAAAGCGGTGGTTACGGGTTCGAGTCCCGTAGCCGGCTCCATGTCGATCACACCCGACCCGTCGTCGCCGCCCGCCGCGGCCGACGCCGCGGCACCCCGGCCGCATCACTCGCCGCCGCATGCGCACGCCGCCGACTCGCGCGTGCCGATGTGGGTGGCGATCGGGCTCACCGTGGTCGCGGGCGGACTGGTCGCCCTGCAGTCCCGCGTGAACGGCCAGCTCGCGCGAGCACTCGACGACTACTCCGTCGCCGCCGTCATCTCGTTCGGCTCGGGCCTCGCGCTCCTGCTCGTGCTCGCGGCGGCCTGGCCGGTCGGTCGCCGGGGCCTCGGTCGGATGGTCGCGGCCATCCGCGGGGGCGCGATCCCGTGGTGGATGCTGCTCGGCGGCGTCGCCGGCGCGTGGTTCGTGGCCACCCAGGGCATCGCGGTCGGCGTGCTGGGCGTCGCCCTCTTCACGATCGGCATCGTCGCCGGTCAGACGCTCGGCGGCGTGGTCTTCGACGTGATCGGCATCGGACCGGGCGGGCGGCGGCCGCTCTCGATCGCGCGCGTCGCCGGCGCGGTCATCGCGCTCGCCGCGGTGGGCTGGGCCGTCTCGGCGCAGGTCTCGGCCTCGGTTCCGCTGTGGATCATGCTGCTGCCGTTCTCGGCCGGCATCGGCGCGTCGTGGCAGCAGGCCATGAACGGCCGCGTGCGCACGGCGTCCGCGAGCGCCCTCGCGGCGACCGTCGCGAACTTCGCCGTGGGGTCGGCGGTGCTCGTCGTCGTCATGCTCGTGCACGCGGCATCCGTCGGCTGGCCCGATCGAATGCCCGACGACTGGTGGCTGTACACGGGCGGCGCGATCGGGTGCGTCTTCATCGCCGCGCAGGCGGTGCTCGTGCGGCGCGTCGGCGTCCTGCTGCTCGCGCTCGGGCTCGTCGCCGGCCAGCTCAGCGCCGCCCTGGCGCTCGACCTGCTGCTTCCCGCGACGGGACGCGAGGTGGGTCTCGCGACGGTCGGCGGCACCGTGCTCGCGCTGGTCGCGGTGACTCTGGCGAGCATCCGGTGGGGGCGGGCCAAGCACGTCGCGCCCGCGGAGTCCGGTCCGGCGACCGGCTCCGCCCCGGCGGTCAGCCCATCGAGCTGAGCCGCCCGGCCGGGTCGGGGCCGTCGCGGCGCTCGGGTCGCGCCCGGTCGGGGCGGCCGCCGACGTAGAGCCAGCCCAGCAGGTGCTCGCCCAGTGCGAGCCCGTGAGCCTCGGCGACGAGCGGATGCCGCGTGAGCGGGCCCGTCCGCCACATCACGCCCCACCCCGCCTCATCGAGGAGCAGCGACAGCAGGTGGCCCACGCCCGCCGCCGCCGCGTCCTGCTCCCACTCGGGCACCTTCGGATGCGGCCGCGTCGACGCGACGAGCGCGAGGAGCAGCGGCGCCCTCAGCGGCTTCGCCGCGAGCTTCGCCGCCGCAGCGCCCTCGGCGCCGGCGGCGGCGGCCAGGGCGCGGCCCACGCGCTCGCGTGCCTCGCCGCGCACGGCGATCACGCGCCACGGGACGAGCGAGGCGTGGTCGGCGACCCGCCCGGCGGCCGCGAGCAGCTCGAGCAGCTCGGCGTCGCCGGGTGCGGCATCCGTCACCTCGGGCCACGAGCGGCGGGCGAGCGCCGCCTCGCGAACGGAGGCCACGCTCAGGACTCGGGCGTGAAGTCGAGCGCGATCGAGTTCATGCAGTAGCGGTCGCCGGTGGGGGTCCCGAAGCCGTCGGGGAAGACGTGCCCGAGGTGCGAGCCGCATCGCGCGCAGCGGACCTCGGTGCGGACCATCCCGAGCGAGGAGTCCTCGAGCAGTTCGACGGCCTCCGGCCGCACGGACTCGTAGAAGCTCGGCCAGCCGCATCCGGAGTCGAACTTCGTGCCGCTCTTGAACAGCTCGGCCCCGCACGCGCCGCACGCGTAGACCCCCGCGCGCTCCTCGTCGAGCAGCTCACCGGTCCACGCGCGCTCGGTCGCGGCCCCGCGGAGCACCGCGTAGCGCTCGGCGCCGAGTTCCTCGCGCCACTCCTCCTCGGACTTCTCCACCTGGTACGGCATTCGCTCTCCTCGTCGTGTGCGGTCGTCCCATCGTCGCAGTTCCCGCGACATGCGGTGCAACGCATGACGCCGGGGACGTGTTCCGTCGCGTCGTTCCGGGTGGCGTGCGGCGGACGCGCGCCATCCGCTCTCTAGGATGTCGTCAGACGAGCGGACGACCGCCGGAGGGACCGAGGAGGAGGTGCGATGGACGCCGAAGGCACCGCCGATCCGGATCCGTCCGCCCCGCGCCGCTCCGCGGAGGGGCTCGACGAGCGACGACGGCGCATCCTGGCGTTCGAAGCGCGCGCGTGGCGCGACGCCGCCCGCAAGGCCGACGCGATCCGCGACGAGCTCGACCTGTCGCCGGCCCGCTACTACCGGCTGCTCGCCGAGCTCGTCGACGACCCGGCGGCACTGCGGCACGACCCGATGCTCGTGAAGCGGCTGCAGCGGCAGCGCGAAGCGCGGGCCGCGGCGCGCGCCGAGCGTGCCATCCCCACCGGCGCCGCGCTCGAGACGGGCCGCACACGATCCCGGCAGGACCCATGACGCAGAAGTTCCCCCGAGACCGGTTCGACTCGATCCCGCACGGCATCGAACGCGTGGGCGCGCACCGTGCGCCGGCGCGCCGGGGCGCGCGATGGGTCGCGTTCGGCTGGGCCGCCCTCGCGACGGTCGTGCTCGCCGGCATCGGCATCGCCGCGGTGAGCATCTACAACGACCGCCTCGACTTCGGCGGAGGGGAGCCGGTGCCCACGCAGACGCCGGTGGCGACGGCGCCGCCCACCCTCGCGCCCGACATCCCGGTCGCAGTGCTGAACGGCACGGGCACGTCGGGCCTCGCGGCGAGCGTCGGCGAGACGCTCACCGCGGGTGGCGTGACGGTCGGCATCACCTCGAACGCCGACACCTCCGACATCGAGACCACGACGGTCTACTACGCGACGCCCGAGCTCGAGGGCGCCGCACGCGGCATCCTGCAGCTGCTCCCGGTCGGCGACGTCCGGCTCTCGGAGGAGTTCGCCGCAACGGGCATGCAGCTCGTCGTGGTGCTCGGCGAGGACTACGTCGCCCAGTCCGGCGGCTGACGGTGATCGAATCGTTGCCAATCTGCGATCATTCGCGGCTGCGGAACCCTTGTGCCGGGCGCGCGCCCTGTGACTATCTGGATTCGGCCGCTCGATCTCGTGTGGAGCACCCGGCGCCGGGCCTCCGGCGTCATGTCGGCACGTCGACGGCCCGGTACAGGCGAAGGCACGTGCTGACTCGGAATCTCGGCAACATGGGAGCAACGCATGGCGAACGGAACCGTGAAGTGGTTCAACGCTGAAAAGGGTTACGGATTCATCACCGTCGACGGGGGCGGCCAGGACGTCTTCGTCCATTACTCCGCGATCGACATGGCGGGGTACAAGGTGCTCGAGGAGGGGCAGCAGGTGACCTTCGAGGTCGGCAGCGGCTCCAAGGGCCCGCAGGCCGAGGCCGTCCGCCCCGCCTGAATCCGCACCCGTCGAAGCGCCGCCGGCCCGCCCGGCGGCGCTTCCGCGTTTCCCGGGCGGAAGCGGCATCCGCAGCTCGCTTGCACTCGGGGCGGGTGAGTGCCAGAATCGCTTTAGCACTCACTCCTTTTGAGTGCTAACCCCTTGGAATCTTTGAACGTCCGGAAGGGACGAGAGACACACATGGCAAAGATCATTGCTTTCGATGAGGAGGCCCGCCGCGGCCTCGAGCGCGGGCTCAACCAGCTCGCCGACGCGGTCAAGGTGACCCTCGGCCCGCGCGGCCGCAACGTCGTCCTCGAGAAGAAGTGGGGCGCTCCCACCATCACCAACGACGGCGTGTCGATCGCCAAGGAGATCGAGCTCGACGACCCGTACGAGAAGATCGGCGCCGAGCTGGTCAAGGAGGTCGCGAAGAAGACCGACGACGTCGCCGGTGACGGCACCACCACGTCGGTCGTGCTCGCCCAGGCGCTCGTGCGCGAGGGCCTCCGCAACGTCGCCGCCGGCGCCGACCCCATCTCGCTGAAGCGCGGCATCGAGAAGGCCGTCGCGGCCGTCTCCGAGGAGCTCCTCGCGACCGCCAAGGAGATCGAGACCAAGGACGAGATCGCCGCGACCGCGTCCATCTCGGCCGCCGACCCGCAGATCGGCGAGATCATCGCCGAGGCCATCGACAAGGTCGGCAAGGAGGGCGTCGTCACCGTCGAGGAGTCGAACACCTTCGGCACCGAGCTCGAGCTCACCGAGGGCATGCGCTTCGACAAGGGCTACCTGTCGGCGTACTTCGTGACCGACCCGGAGCGCCAGGAGGCGGTGTTCGAGGACCCGTACATCCTCATCGCCAACCAGAAGATCTCGAACATCAAGGACCTGCTCCCGATCGTCGACAAGGTGATCCAGTCGGGCAAGCAGCTCCTGATCATCGCCGAGGACGTCGACGGCGAGGCCCTGGCCACGCTCGTCGTGAACAAGATCCGCGGCATCTTCAAGTCGGTCGCCGTCAAGGCGCCGGGCTTCGGCGACCGCCGCAAGGCCCAGCTCCAGGACATCGCGATCCTCACGGGCGGCCAGGTCATCTCCGAGGAGGTCGGCCTCAAGCTCGAGAACGCCACCCTCGACCTGCTCGGCCAGGCCCGCAAGGTCGTCATCACCAAGGACGAGACCACCATCGTCGAGGGCGCGGGCGACCCCGACCAGATCGCGGGCCGCGTCGCCCAGATCCGCTCGGAGATCGACAACACCGACTCGGACTACGACCGCGAGAAGCTCCAGGAGCGCCTCGCCAAGCTCGCCGGCGGCGTCGCCGTCATCAAGGCGGGTGCGGCCACCGAGGTCGAGCTCAAGGAGCGCAAGCACCGCATCGAGGACGCCGTCCGCAACGCGAAGGCCGCCGTCGAGGAGGGCATCGTCGCCGGTGGTGGCGTCGCGCTCATCCAGGCGGGCGCGAAGGCGTTCGAGAAGCTCTCGCTCGAGGGCGACGAGGCGACGGGCGCGAACATCGTGCGCGTGGCCATCGAGGCGCCGCTCAAGCAGATCGCGCTCAACGCGGGCCTCGAGCCGGGCGTCGTCGCGAACAAGGTCTCCGAGCTCCCCGCGGGCCACGGCCTCAACGCCGCGACCGGCGAGTACGGCGACCTCATCGCGCAGGGCATCATCGACCCGGCGAAGGTCACCCGCTCGGCGCTGCAGAACGCGGCGTCGATCGCCGGCCTGTTCCTCACGACCGAGGCCGTCGTCGCCGACAAGCCCGAGAAGGCTGCTGCGGCTCCCGCCGACCCCACGGGCGGCATGGACTTCTAGTCCGCACGGCATCACGCGCGAAGGGCGCCTCCTCCGGGAGGCGCCCTTCGTCGTCGTCGGACGGCCCGGGCCGTCGGCGCTCAGCGCAGGAAGAGCCGCGCGTTGGCGGACTCGGCGTCGGCGTAGTGGGCGGCGGCGGCGCCGAGGGCCTGGCTCAGTCCCGCGAGGCTCTGCTCGACCTGCTGCTGGGTCGCCCTCCAGTCGGTCACCGCGGCCTGGAACGCCGAGGCGGCCTGGCCGGACCAGGAGGCCTGGAGGCCGGTCAGCTGGGCGACCAGCGACGCGACCTCGGACTGGATGCGGCCGATCGTGCCGTGCGCGCTCGCGGTGGCCGCAGCGACCTGCTCGCTGTCGACGTGGTACCGGGTCATGGATCGTCCTCTCGTCGGTGCGCCCGGGCACGTCCCGGGCGCGCTGAGACGCTACGCGCGCGGGCGCGGCGGATCGGCTCGGGCTGCGGCATCCGATGCGGCGAGCGCGGCGCGGGCGGCTGGGGAGGACGGGTGCCGCCGCGCGGGCCCGCCCCCGCGCGTCAGGAGGACGCGACGGGCTGCGGCGCTGCGGCGGAACCGGCGAGCGGGAGCGCGACGCGGAAGGTGGCGCCGCCGCCCGGGGTCTCGACGACGTCGACGTGGCCGTTGTGCGCGTTCACGATGGATGACACGATCGCGAGTCCGAGCCCCGAGCCGCCCGTCTCGCGCGTCCGCGACGTGTCGGCTCGCCAGAAGCGCTGGAAGATCTTCTCGCGGATCTGCGGCGGGATGCCCTCGCCGTGGTCGATGATCTCGAGCACCGCGCGCTCGGCCTCGTCGTCGACCGAGACGCGGATCTCGATCGGGCTGTCCTCGGGCGTGAAGCGCATGGCGTTGCCCATGAGGTTCGTGATGACCTGGCGGACCTTGTTCTCCTCGGCCAGCACCGCGGCGCGACGCACGGGCACGACCAGCTCGCCCGTGGGGGTCGGGGCGGGGAGGGCGAGCTCGCCCGTGCGCGAGGCCGCGGGGGCGGTGCTGCGAGAGCCGCGCGTGCCGCGGCGGGCGCGGCCGTTCTCGGCCGGCGCGGCGGTGCGGCGGCCGCGCAGCCGCGCGAGGGTCGCACCGGCGAGCGCCATGGCCCCGCCCGGTCGCGCGGTCGCCGCGTCGAGGTCGACCTCGACGTCGGCGGGCACGGCGTCGGAGGCCCCCGTGCGGACGTCCTCGGGGGCGATCACCGTGACCACCCGTCCCGGGTTCGCGGCCATGGCGTCGAGCGCGGCGTCGCGCGCGAGGGGCACGAGGTCGACCTCGGCGAGGTCGAGCGGCTTCGCCTCGTCGAGCCGGGCGAGCGCGAGGAGATCCTCGACGAGGCCGCCCATGCGGATGGCCTCCTTCTCGATCCGGTCCATCGCCTGGGCGACGTCGTCGGGCGTCTGGAGGGCGCCCATCCGGTACAGCTCCGCGTAGCCGCGGACCGACACGAGGGGCGTGCGCAGCTCGTGCGACGCGTCGCCGACGAAGCGACGCATCTGGTCGATGGTGCGCGCGCGGTCGCGGAAGGCCCGGTCGATCCGGTTGAGCATGGTGTTGAGCGAGCGGTTCAGGCGCCCGACCTCGGTGTTGGGCGTCGCGCCGCCGAGGCGCTGGCCGAAGTCGCCGTCGGCGATCGCGGCGGCCGTGCGCTCGACCTCGCGGAGCGGAGCGAACGTCGACGTCACGAGCATGCGCGTGAGCAGCGCGCCCACGAGGACCACGCCGAGGCCGAACCCGAGGAAGATCGTGAGGTACGCAGCCAGGATGCGCTCGGTGTCGCGGGAGGAGATCGCGACGATGATCGGCGCGAGCCCGCCCTGCTGGTCGGCGGTGACGACCGCGTAGACCCCTCGGAAGGTGGGCTCGCCCCCCGCGTCGTACAGCGAGAACACCCGGTACCCGCCATCCGAGTTCCAACCGTAGACCTCGCCCTGGGTGAGCCGCTCCGGCAGCATCGGGTAGGTCGACCGGTCCCGGTCCTTCCAGTTGTGGTCGCGGAACTCGCCGGTGCGCGCATCGTACAGCGCGATGAACACGTCGTCGGCCGCGTCGCTGAAGTCGAGGTCGCCGGTGTCCCGATCGGCGGGCCCGCCGTCGAAGTACTTGTCGAGGTCGCCCGACGCGATGGCGCTGAGCTTGGACTCCAGCTGCGCCTCGACGTAGCTGCGCAGCATCGCCGCGGTGCCGATGCCGGACACGAGGAGCCCGAGCGTCAGCATGAGGACGGTGACGCCCGTGATCTTCGTGCGGAGCGAGACGCGGCTCCAGCGGTCGGCGAGGGTCTGATGCATGGCGTCGGCGAGTCTACGCAGGCACCCTGTACCGGCGCTGGACTACGGCTTCGAGGACTTCAGCATGTAGCCGAAGCCGCGCTTGGTCTGGATGAGCGGCTCGGACGAGTGCTGGTCGAGCTTGCGGCGCAGGTAGGAGATGTAGCTCTCGACGATGCCCGCATCGCCGTTGAAGTCGTACTCCCAGACGTGGTCGAGGATCTGCGCCTTCGAGAGCACCCGGTTCGGGTTCAGCATGAGGTAACGCAGCAGCTTGAACTCGGTGGGGGAGAGCTCGACCGGCGTGTCGCCGACGAGCACCTCGTGCGTGTCCTGGTCCATCGTGAGCTCGCCGGTGCGGATCACCGCATCCTCCTCGGCGTGCATCGTGCGGCGCAGGATGGCGCGGATGCGCGCGACGATCTCGTCGAGGCTGAAGGGCTTCGTCACGTAGTCGTCGCCGCCCACGGTGAGGCCGGTGATCTTGTCCTCGGTGTCGTCCTTCGCGGTGAGGAAGAGGATGGGCGCCGTGTAGCCCGCGGACCGGAGGCGCTTGGTCACGCCGAACCCGTTCATGTCGGGCAGCATGACGTCGAGGATGATGAGGTCGGGCTCCTCCTCGAGCACCGCGGAGATGGTCTGCGCGCCGTTGGCGACCGCGCGCACCGCGAACCCGGCGAAGCGGAGGCTGGTCGTGAGGAGGTCGCGGATGTTGGGCTCGTCATCGACGATGAGGATTCGAGGTCCGTCGCTCATGCCCCCGATTCTGCTGCGTGCGGGCTGGAACTTGGCTGGGAATTCGTTGGATCAGTCGGATCGGACAGGTCTTTCTAAAACTGATGATGCTTGACAAAAGAATGTCCCGCGCCTAGCGTCGCAGACGAGGGAAGGGCGGACGGGATGACCTCGATCGGCCACGTCGCCCGGCGCCGAGCGGCCCCGCATCCGTGCGGATGCGGCGTGAGCCGCGCGAACGAGGAGGGGTGGGTGCGATGAGCGGATCGGAGCGGCCGCTGGTGATCGTCGGGGGAGGGCTCGCCGGCGCGCGAGCCGCCGAGGGCGCACGCGAGACGGGATACGACGGCCCGCTCGTGCTCGTCGGGGCCGAGTCGGTGGCCCCGTACCTCCGTCCGCCGCTGTCGAAGGGGTTCCTCGCGGGCACGGGTGAGCGCCGGGCCGTGAACGTGCACCCGCGCGCCTGGTACGACGAGCACCGCGTGGAGCTGCGCCTGGGCCGCCGGGTGGTGCGACTCGATCCGCGAGCGCACGCGATCGCCCTGGACGAAGGCACCGAGCTCCGCTACGACCGGGCGCTGCTCGCGACCGGTGCGTCGCCGAGGCGGTTCACCGGGCCCGGCGGCGACCTGGCGGGCGTGCACCTGCTCCGCACGATCGACGACTCGATCGCCCTGCGTGGCGCGCTCGGGCCGGGCGGCCGGCGCGTGGCGATCATCGGCGCCGGATGGATCGGGCTCGAGGTCGCCGCCGCCGCGCGCGGGTACGGCGACGACGTCACCGTGATCGGGCTCGAGGCGGTGCCGCTGAACGCCGCGATCGGCGACGACGCGGGCGAGGTGTTCGCCGGCCTCCACCGGGAGCACGGCGTCGACCTCCGCATGTCCACGAGCGTCGCGCGCATCGTGGGCGACGGCCGCCGCGCGACGGGGGTCGAACTCGAGGGCGGCGACCTGGTTCCCGCCGACGTGGTCGTGGTGGGCATCGGCGCCGTCCCGCGCACCGAGCTCGCCGAAGCCGCCGGACTCGAGGTCGACGGGGGCGTCGTGACGGACGCGGGGTTCCGCACGACCGACGCCGACGTCCTCGCGGTGGGCGACGTCGCGAGCGCGTTCCTGCCGTTCCTCGGCGGGCACCTGCGCACCGAGCACTGGGCGAATGCCGAACACGCCGGCCGGGCGGCCGGTCGCGCCCTCGCCGGCGAGCCGGTCGAGTACGACGAGATCCCGTACTTCTACACCGACCAGTACGATCTCGGCATGGAGTACTCCGGCTACGGGCCGCTCGCGGCAGGCGTCGCGCCGATCTTCCGCGGTGACCGGGAGGGCCGCGAGTTCGTGGCGTTCTGGCTCCGCGACGAGCGCGTGGTCGCCGGCATGAACGTGAACGTCTGGGACGTCAACGACACGGTCCAGCAGCTGATCCGCTCGCGCGCCGTCGTGGATCCGGCGGGCCTGGCCGACCCTGCGGTGCCGCTCGAGGCGCTCGCGGGCGTCGCCGGATGAGCTCCGCCCCGCTCCACGCGCCGCGCCGCATCGGGCCGCGCACGTTCGACTTCTCGCGGCAGGTCGCCGTGATGGCCATCGTCAACCGCACGCCCGACTCGTTCTACGACCGCGGCGAGACCTTCGCGCTCGACGCGGCGGTCGCCGCCGCGCTCGCGGCGATCGAGGCGGGCGCGGACTGGGTCGACATCGGTGGCGCCAAGTTCGCGCCGGGCCCCCCGATCCCCGTCGAGGAGGAGGCCGCACGGGTCCTGCCCGTGGTCGAGGCCCTCGCGGACGCCGGCGCGGTCCTCTCGGTCGACACCTTCCACCCCGAGGTCGCGCGGCTCGCGATCGCGGCCGGCGCCCACGTGATCAACGACACCACCGGCATCCACGACCCGCGCATGGCCGACGTGGTGGCGGCGAGCGACGCCACCCTCGTGGTGACGCACAGCCTCGCGGCCCCGCGCACCCCCCTCCCCGAACCCGAGTACCGCGACGTGGTCGCCGAGGTCGGCGGGTTCCTGCGGGCGCGGCTCGACCTCGCGCGCTCGCGCGGCGTGCCCGACGAGCGCGTCCTCATCGATCCCGGGCACGACCTCAACAAGAACACCCTGCACTCCCTCGAGCTCACGCGCCGGCTCGACGAGATCGCCGCGATCGGCCCGCCCCTGCTCGTCGCGCTGTCGAACAAGGACTTCATCGGCGAGAGCCTCGGTCGCCGCGACCGGCGCGACCGCGTCGTCGGCTCGCTCGCCGCGGCCGTCTACTGCATCAGCAAGGGCGCCCGCATCCTGCGCGTGCACAACGTGCGCGAGACCGTCGATGCCGTGCGCATGGTCGAGGCGATCGAGGGATGGCGCGAACCGGTGTTCCTCGAGCACAACATGCCGCGAGGCGGCGACGCCTGATGGAACGGTTCGACGCCGACCGCCTGCACGCGGCGTACGCCGTCGACGTGGTCGACGCGGGCGCGAGGGCGGATGCCGCGTTCTGCCGCGTCAACATGGTGTCGAGCATCGACGGCGCGGCGACCCTGCAGGGCCGCAGCGGCACGCTGGGCGACGCCCAGGACCAGCGGCTCATGTCGGTGCTGCGGTCGCACGCCGACGTCGTGCTCGTCGGGTCGCGCACGGTCGCCGTCGAGGGGTACGGCGGTGCGGCCGTGCACGAGGCGGACGCCGCCTGGCGCGCCTCGCGCGGGCGCGACCCGCAGCCGCGGTTCGCCGTGGTGTCGTCGGCGCTCGACCTCGAGGCGCGACATCCGTTCTTCGCCGATGCCGTCCGAAGGCCGATCGTCGTCACGAGCGCGGGGGCGCCGCGCGAACGTCGCGAGGCGCTCGCCGCGGTCGCCGACGTGGTCGTGGCCGGCGATGCTCGCGTCGACCTCGGCGCCGCGCTCGCCGAGCTCGCGGCGCGCGGGATGCCGTCGGTGCTCTCGGAGGGCGGCCCGGGGCTGTTCGGGGCGCTCGTCGCGGCCGACCTCGTCGACGAGGCGTGCGTGACGCTGAGCCCCGTGCTCGTCGCGGGCGCCGCGTCCCGCATCACGGACGCGCCGCGCGAGGTGGAGCGCCGGCTCCGGCTGGTGCACGCCGTCGCGGGCGAGCGGATGCTGTTCCTCCGCTACGCGAGAGCCTGATCGTCGTCGTGCCGCGCCGGACGGTACGTCAGGTGGGTGACCAGCGACGTGCCGCGCGACGAGACCTGTTCGAACGCCATCGGCGCCACGCCCTCGAAGAGCCGCTCGCCCATGCCGACGACCGTGGGCGCGACGTGCAGGCGGAGCTCGTCGATCATTCCGGCGGCGAGGCGGCCTGCCCGCGGCCGTCGCATCGGCCGCGGACGGGCGAGCGCCGGGCGTCCAGACGGGCCGCCGACATCGGGCCGGTCGCCCGGTTGACACGCTCCGGCCCGGTGCCTAGATTCGGCCTGCGGCGCGCGCGGCGTCCGCTCGACGAGGAGGGTGACCGGGTGGCGATCGACGCGTCCGAGCAGGCGACCGGCGAGACGGCGATCGGCGGGCCGCGCACCGTGAACGTGTGGGCGACCCCGCAGCTCTGGTGGCGCGTCGCCATCGTCGTGGTCGTGCTGTGGGGCCTCATCGCCGCCGAACGCCGGCTCGCGTACTTCACGACGCAGAGCAACGTCATCGTCTTCGCGTACTTCGCCGGCGCCCTCTACTGGATGGTGCGGCGCCGCACCCCGGTCGCCCCGGCGCCGCGGCTGCGGGGCGGGGTCACGCTCTGGATCGTGACGACGCTCGTGATCTCGCACGTGCTCCTCAACCACTTCGAGAACCCCGTCCCCGGTCTGTTCGCGGAGGACCCGCGCGACCTGCTCGCGAACCGCGCCCTGTTCGCGGTGCACTACGTCGTGCCGCTGATGGTGCTGGTCGACTGGGTCGCGTTCGGCCCGCACGGCGTGGTCCGCTGGCGCGACATCGGATGGTGGATCCTCTACCCGTTCGCGTACGGCATGACCTTCCTCTGGCGCGCGCTGGCGCTGCCCGAGGTGCCCGACCGCTTCCCGTACCCGTTCCTGCACACCGACGACCTCGGTGCGCTCGGGTCGTTCGTGGCGATGCTCGAGGTGCTCGCGTACATCTCGGTGCTCGCGGTGCTGATCATCGGCCTCGACCGGCTCGCCGGCTGGGCGGGTCGACGACTGCGCCCGTCGCCCTCGAACGAGGGCGGGTAGGCGTTCGTCCGGACCGTCCGGGCGCGACCGCTCAGGCGGCCTCGAGCGCGTGGGCGTCGAGGATCGTGTACGAGTAGCCCTGCTCGGCGAGGAACCGCTGGCGGTTCTGCGCGAAGTCCTGGTCGACCGTGTCGCGGGCGACGAGCGTGTAGAAGTTCGCCGAGAGGCCCGACTCCTTGGGTCGCAGCAGGCGGCCGAGGCGCTGCGCCTCCTCCTGGCGGGACCCGAACGAGCCCGAGACCTGGATGGCGACGGTGGCCTCGGGCAGGTCGACCGAGAAGTTCGCCACCTTGGACACCACCAGCACCGGTGTCGTGCCCTCGCGGAATTCCTGGAAGAGCCGCTCGCGCTCGTCGACGGGCGTCGCGCCGGTCAGCTGCGGCGCGCCCAGGGCGTCGGCGAGCTCCTCGATCTGGTCGAGGTACTGGCCGATCACGAGGATCCGCTCGCCGGCGTGCCTGGCGACGAGCTCCTTCACGACGCCGAGCTTGGCCGGGGCGGTCGCCGCCAGCCGGTAGCGCTCGTCGTCGGCGGATGCCGCGTATGCGAGCCGCTCGGACTGCGGCAGGTCGATCCGCACCTCGTAGCACGCCGCGGGCGAGATGAAGCCCTGCGCCTCGATCTCCTTCCACGGGGCGTCGAACCGCTTGGGCCCGATGAGCGAGAACACGTCGCCCTCGCGGCCGTCCTCGCGCACGAGCGTGGCGGTGAGGCCGAGGCGCCGTCGGGCCTGAAGCTCGGCGGTCAGCTTGAACACGGGGGCGGGCAGAAGGTGCACCTCGTCGTAGACCACGAGCCCCCAGTCGAGCGCGTCGAGCAGCGCCAGATGGGCGTACTCGCCCTTCCGCTTGGCGGTGAGGATCTGGTAGGTCGCGATGGTGACGGGCTTGATCTCCTTGACCTGGCCCGAGTACTCGCCGATCTCCTCGGCCGTGAGCGACGTGCGCTTCAGCAGCTCGTCGCGCCACTGGCGGGCCGACACGGTGTTCGTCACGAGGATCAGCGTCGTGGTCTTCGCGGTGGCCATGGCGCCCGCGCCGACGAGCGTCTTGCCGGCGCCGCACGGCAGCACGACGACGCCGGAGCCGCCGTCGAAGAAGTTGTCGACGGCCTTCTGCTGGTAGTCGCGCAGGTGCCAGCCGTCCTGGTCGAGGTCGATCGGATGCGGCGTGCCGGGCGTGTAGCCGGCGAGGTCCTCCGCCGGCCAGCCCAGGCGCACGAGCTCCTGCTTGAGCTGGCCGCGGGCCCAGGCCTCCACGAGGAAGCTCGACTCGTCGATGCGGTCGGTGAGCAGCGGCGCGATGCGCTTGGCGCCCGCGACCTCGGTGAGCACGGCCATGTCGTCGCTCCGGAGCCGCAGGTCGCCGTCATCCGTGCGGTCGACCACGAGCCGGCCGTAGCGCGCGACCGTCTCGCGCATGTCGACGGCGACGGTCTGCGGCACCGGGAACTTGGCGTAGCGCTCGAGCGTGCCGAGCATGTCCTCGGCCGTGTGGCCGGCTGCGCGTGCGTTCCACAGGCCGAGTCGCGTGATGCGGTACGTGTGGATGTGCTCGGGTGCGCGTTCGAGCTCGGCGAAGATCGCGAGGTCGTGCCTCGCGTCCTCGGCGAGCGGGTGCGCCACCTCGAGGAGCACGGTGCGGTCGCTCTGGACGATCAGGGGGCCGTCTGACATAGCGGACCAGTCTAGGCCCGCTTCCTCCGAGGTGACCCCGAGCGGCCGCAGCCGCCGGCGCCGGCGACGGTCAGCTCCCCGCGGGCGCCGGGGCGACGGCCGCGATCGCGGAGATCGGCAGCGTCCGCTCGATGTCGGCCTTGCGGTCGCGGGCGCGGAGGCGGCCGTTGGCGACGCTCGCGGGTGCGAGCAGGTAGTCGGCCGTGTCGCCGCCCGGCATGCGCACCGTCACGGTGAGCGTCTCCTTCGCCCTCGCCGCGGCCTCGAGCTGGCGGGCGAGCCACGCCTGCTCGGTCCCGCCGCCGGCGTCGGCCTCGGCGATGCGGTCGAGCAGGTCCTCGATCGGGTCCGGGCGCGGCGCGACGGCGGGTGCGTGGCCGACGTGGTGTCGTCGCAGCCGGATGATGCGACCCTGCGCGTCCTCCGCGGCCACCGGGTACCGGGCGTCGCTGAGACCCCAGAACACCACGTCCGGCGGGAACCGCGACATGAGGCGGTGCGGACCGGCCTGACGGAGCCCGAGCGCGGACAGCGACTGGTCGACCGCGAGCGTGCCGATCAGCTGCGCGTCGTCCGAGCGCACCGACGCGCGCGCCGGGGCGTCGGAGGCATCCGCCGCGCTCACGCGGACGCTGCCGAAGCGCGCCGCCGACTCGCCCACGAGGTACTCGAGCGGCTGCGGGATGCCGGTCAGCGAGATCGACTCGAGGAACGAGCGGATCGACTCCGCGGTCTCACCCGCGGCGAGCCCGCGGTTGACGGATGCCGCGGTCACCCGGTAGCTCGACGCGAGGTCGCGCCCCTCGACGTCGGCGAACCCGCGCAGTCGCGCGTCGAGCGAGGGCTCGAGGGGACCGGGGGAGACGATCGTGAGGTCGTGCTGCACGTACACGCGGTCGACCTGGTGCGGGAAGTGACGAGCGAGGCGCTCCGCCGCGCTCGGGACGTCGCCCGCGAGGACGAGCCGGGCCGTGTCGACGGGCTCGCCGGCGACGGCGAGCCCAAGGGCCTCGGCGTCCTCGAGCAGCCGGTCGAGCCCGTCGGCGAGCCAGCGGCCGCCGCCGGGGTAGTACCAGGCCGCGTCGTCGCGCACCGAGCTCGCGCTGAGCCCCTCGCTGCGGCGGACGACGAGGTCGCGCAGTGCGGCGGGGATCCGCTCGCGCCAGGACTCCGCGAGCGTGATCCAGCGCGCCCCCGTGCCGCGCATGGCCCACTCGGCACCGCGTTCGGACTCGAGCCACACGGGCCCGTCGCGCATGACGAGGCCGGCCTCGATGGCGCGCCGGACGAGTCGCGGCAGCTCGGCCAGGTCGACGCCGGTGGCCTCGGCGAGCCGCTTCGCGTCGGGCAGCGCCAGGCCGCCCTTCGCGAGCTCGCGTGCGGGCTGGGCCGCGAGGCCCGCGAGCAGCTCGGCCGTCGCCGCGACGGTGACGTACGCGGTCTCTGCGGCGCGTCGTTCGAGCAGGCCGTGATCGGGCCGATCCGCGCGCACCGCGACGGGCGGCGCGGGGGACGCGAGGGCCTCGGCGTCGGGGAGGTCGTCGCCGAGGCGGGCGCCAAGCCGCGAGCGGACCTCGCCCGGCACGTGCATGCGGTCGCCGTCGCGCAGTGCGAGCAGCGCGCCGTCCAGCCGGTCGAGGGCGGATGGCGCGTCGCGGACGATCGGCTCGGGTGCGCCGAGCCGCGACAGCTCGGCGTCGACCTTCGCCACGGTGGTCCACCCGACGTCGTCGGCGGTCGCCGCGGCGGCCGCGAGGACCGCGAGCGTGGGGCGCTCGAGGCGGTCGAGAGCGTGGTCGACGGAATCGTGGGACGTGATCGCCTCGGCCAGGTCGAAGAGGTCGTGCACGCCGGAGGGGTCGAACTCGCGTGCCCGGAGCGCGTCCGCGAGTCTCTCGCGCTTCAGCGCGCGGAGCCGTGCGGCGAGCACCAGCATGTCTCAGTCGGTACCCTGCCGGGACTCCCTCGAGCGGCGGACGCCGTTGACGATGAGGAGTGCGATGAGGAGGAGGAACCCGATCGGCAGGCCGATCAGCGGCAGGATCAGGACGGCGGGCCAGATGCCCTGGCTGAACCCGTCGTCGGCGCCGACGCCCGCGAGCGTGCCGATCATGACCGCGAGGAACGAGATGATCGACAGGCCCACCGTCGCCGCGACCATGTATGCGAGGACGCGCTCGACGCGCTGGTCGGCGATGGGGCCCTGGCTGCTCACCCGTCCAGAATAGGCCCAGCCGACCCGCTCGCGTGCGGCACCTAGACTGGAATCCGACGTCGCCGGGGTTCCGGCGCGCCCGACGACAGAGCGAGGTTCATCCGTATGCCCACCGGCAAGGTCAAGTTCTACGACGAGGAGAAGGGGTTCGGCTTCATCCAGGGGGATGACGGCCAGGAGGTCTTCCTCCACGCCTCGGCGCTTCCCGCCGGAGCGACCGTCCGCTCGGGCGCCCGCCTCGAGTACGGCGTCGCCGAGGGCAAGCGCGGCGCGCAGGCGCTCTCGGTGCGCGTGCTCGACGCGCCGCCGAGCCTCGCGCGCCTGAACCGGAAGCCCGCCGACGACATGGCCGTCATCGTCGAGGACCTCGTGAAGGTGCTCGACGGCATCGGCGCCAACCTCAAGCGCGGTCGCTACCCCGACAACGCCCACAGCCGGAAGATCGCGGCGCTGCTGCGGCGCGTCGCGGACGAGCTGGATGTCTGACGCGCCCGTCGCCGACGACGTCGCCGGGTCGCGCGACGACGCCACCGGGGTGCCCGAGGTCGCGGGGGACGCCCCCGACGACGTCGTGGAGACGGCCGATGCCGGCGCTCGCCCGGCCCCCGAGCCGGACGAGGTGCTGCTCGGCTCCGTGGCGCTCGCGCAGCGCGCACTTCTCGAGGTCACGCCGCCGGAGACCGTCGGCTCGGTGATCGGGCACGTGACCGACGGCGAGCACGTGCTCTCGCTCCACTTCGCGGCCGACCTGACCGGGTACCCCGGATGGCACTGGAGCGTCACGCTGGCGCGCGTCGAGGACGGCGCGCCGACCGTGCTCGAGACCGAGCTGCTGCCCGGCGAGCGGGCCCTGCTCGCGCCCGAGTGGGTGCCATGGTCCGAGCGCCTGGCCGACTACCGCGCCGCACAGGCGGCGGCCGCCGCCGAGGCCGCGGCGCGCGGCGAGCTCGAGGGCGACGTCGCGGACGACGCCGACGGGCCCGACGCGGAGGACGAGGGCCTCGTCGACGACGCGGAGGAGGCCGACGACGACGCGTACGCCGATGATTCGGACGACGCGGAGTACGAGGAGGACGCGGAGGACGTGGAGTTCGCCGACGAGGCCGATGACACCGACGACGTCTTCGACGGCATCGACATCGACGCGCTGGACGACACGCCCGACGACGACGACGGCGCCGACCGCGACCGGGCGGACGACGGCCCGCGCGGATCAGTCGGCTGAACCCCGGCGCCCGCGCCGGAGCTGGACCACGACCAGCCCGGCTGCGCCGAGCACGACGCCGATCGCGGCGGCGGCGACGAACCAGCCCGTGCCGATCGACTCGAGCCAGTCGCGCGCGAGGATCGCGACGACCAGGGCGACGATCCACGCGACCGTGCCGGCGAAGAGCGCCTTGCGGGCATCGGTCCGGATGGGCGCCGGGTCCGGGCGCCGCTCGGACTCGGTGAGCCACAGCCGCATGGCGAAACCCTATCGGGCCTGGTCGAGCACCCAGTCGAGCGACGCGGTGAGCGCGCGGACGTCGTCGGGCTCGATCGCGGTGAACGTCGCGACGCGCAGCTGGTTGCGGCCGAGCTTGCGGTACGGCTCGGTGTCGACGATGCCATTGGCCCGCAGCGTCGTCGCGAGCGCCGCGGCATCCGTCGACTCGTCGAAGTCGATCGTCACGACCACCTGCGACCGGTGCGCGGGATCGGCGACGAACGGCGTCGCGGCCTCGCGCGCCTCGGCCCAGTCGTAGAGCACGCCCGACGACTCGCGCGTGCGCGCGTCGGCCCACGCGAGTCCGCCCGAGGCGTTCATCCAGTCGAGCTGGCTCTCGAGCAGGAGCAGCGTCGCGAGCGCGGGGGTGTTGAGCGTCTGGTCGAGACGTGAGTTGTCGACCGCGTTCTTCAGGGAGAGGAACTCGGGGATGTACCGGTCGGAGGCGGCGACGCGCTCGACGCGCTCGATCGCGGCGGGCGACATGATCGCGAACCACAGGCCGCCGTCGGAGGCGAAGTTCTTCTGCGGCGCGAAGTAGAGCACGTCGAACTCGGCCGGGTCGGCGAGGATGCCGCCCGCCGCGCTCGTCGCGTCGATCACCGTGAGCGCGCCGGCGTCGCCCGGCACCCGCCGGACGGGCGCCTGCACGCCCGTGGACGTCTCGTTCTGGGGCCAGCCGTAGACGTCGACCCCTTCCACGGGCTCGGCCTCGGCGCGCGAGCCCGGTTCGGCCGTCCGCACGTCGGGCGCCTCGAGCCACGGCGCTGCGGCGGCCTTGGCGAACTTGGCGCCGAACTCGCCGAACGAGGCGAGCTGCGCGCGGCGCTCGATGAGGCCGAAGGCCGCGGCATCCCAGAACGCCGTCGATCCGCCGTTGCCGAGCACGACCTCGTAGCCGTCGGGCAGCGAGTAGAGGTCGGCGATGCCGCGGCGGACGCGACCGACCAGCTGCCTCACCGGGGACTGGCGGTGCGACGTGCCGAGGAGCCTCGGGCCGACCTCGGCCAGGTGCGCGAGCTGCTCCGGCCGCACCTTCGAGGGACCGCAGCCGAAGCGGCCGTCGGCGGGCAGGAGCGACGAGGGGATGACGAGCTCAGGCATGGTCCGATCCTACGGCGGGGTCCGTTCGCCGTGGCGGCGGATGACGCGGGCGCGGGGCGTCGTCGCGTCCACCGCCGCGCCGCCCTGCCGGGAGCGCCGTCGGGCGGGGACAGTAGGCTTGTCCGTTGGACGCGCCCGACGGCCGAGGAGGAGTGAGTTGACGGATCTCATCGACACGACCGAGATGTACCTGCGCACCATCCTCGACCTCGAGGAGGAGCACATCGTGCCGCTCCGTGCGCGCATCTCGGAGCGCCTCGGGCATTCCGGTCCGACCGTGTCGCAGACCGTCGCGCGCATGGAGCGCGACGGGCTCGTCGTCGTCTCGGGCGACCGCCACCTCGAGCTCACGCCCGCCGGGCGCAGCAAGGCGGTCCACGTCATGCGCAAGCACCGCCTCGCCGAGCGGCTGCTCGCCGACGTCATCGGCCTCGACTGGGAGTACGTCCACGACGAGGCGTGCCGCTGGGAGCACGTGATGAGCGAGCAGGTCGAGCGACGCCTCGTCGAGATCCTCGGGCACCCCACGCACTCGCCGTACGGCAACCCGATCCCCGGGCTCGAGGAACTCGGGGTCGAGCCCGCCGCGCCGTTCATGTCGGGCGTCCGCAACGTCCTCACGGCCCTCGACGAGGGTTCGGGCCGCGCCGCCGGGGTCATCCGCCGCCTCGCGGAGCCGGCCCAGTTCGACCCCGAGCTGCTCGCCCGCTTCAAGGGCGCCGGCATCGTGCCGGGCGCCTCCGTCGCCTTCCGGCGCGAGGGCGATCTCGTGGTCGCCGAGGCCCCGGGGTTCGAGGCGCTGCCGATGCCCGTCGGCATGGCCGGCCACCTCTTCATCGGCGACGCCGGCGGCGCCGCCGAGGCTCCCGGGGCGGGCGATGCTCGCGCCGACCTTCCCGGAGCCGCGCCGCGGGTCGTGTCGGGCACCGCGCTCGAGCACGGGTAGCCGGGTTCCGCCCCCGGATTCCGCGGCGGTGCGGGCCGTCGGCGAAGCGATTCCGCCGCTCCGTGATCGAAATGTGACAATCTGCCGAGCGTCGCGTATCCTCGATCGAGTCCGCCGGCGCCAAGCCAGTCGGCGGGACTGGGTCGAGACGCCTCCGGTGCCCACCGCTCGCCCCCGATACCCGTGACGCGCTCCGGCGCACAAGGTGGGACGACGTTCCGGCGTCGTGGGGCGGAGGACACGTTTTGGCTCGATTCCCCCGGCGCTCCGGCGCGACCACTGCCCCCAAGCCCCCAACCCGAACCGCCCTCGTCCGTCGTGAGACGTCGTCGGCGCCCGCGAGCACCGAGGCTCCGAGCGCCGCGGCGCCGGCGCGGCGCGAGCACCGATCGCTGGGCCGCCGCATGCGCTCCGGCGGCACCAAGAACGTCGTCGTGATGACCGTCGCCGCCGGCCTCGTGGGCACTTTCGCCATCCCGGCGTACGCCTTCGCCCCCGGCACCGACGGGCTCCAGTTCGGCGCGACCGCCCAGACGCAGCTCACCAAGGCGCAGCCCCAGGCCGTCGACGTCGCCGACGACGTGATCGCGGCCCCGCTCTCCGAGGACGGCTACGACGCCGTCACCGGCGAGGAGATCCGCGCCGCCGAGGAGGCCCGCGCCGCCGAGGAGGCCCGCCAGGCCGCCGCCGCCGCGATGACCTCCTACGCCGCCGAGGCCAGCCAGTACAGCGCGCCCACGCAGGTGAGCGGCGCCGCGAGCCCGTCCGCCGTGTTCTCCGTGGCCCAGCAGTACCTCGGCGTCCCGTACGTCTACGGCGGTGCGACGCCCGCCGGGTTCGACTGCTCCGGCCTCGTCAAGTACGTGTACGCGCAGTTCGGCATCGACCTTCCGCACTCCTCGAACGCGCAGGGCGCCGCCGGCACGCAGATCCCGCTCTCCGAGGCGGTTCCCGGCGACCTCGTCGTCATGTCGGGCCACATCGGGTTCTACGCCGGCAACGGCCAGATCCTCCACGCGCCCTACGAGGGCACTGTGGTCCGGATCCAGCCGATCTGGACGAGCGACTACTGGATCGTGCGCATCTGACGCGCGAACAGCGCATGAAGCGCGACACGAATGGCGTGCCGGGAGGACCCGGCACGCCATTCGTGTCGTAGCCTTGGTTCCTGACGATCCGAATACCGGGTAGGGGAAGTCGATGGTCGGTCCGCGCAGCAGCACCCATTCCGCGGGTGCGCGCGCGCTCTACGACCAGCGACGCAGCAGTCAGCCGAGTCGCGACTGCGCCGGGATGCCGACGGGCACTGTCTTCACGACGGTGCCCGTTTCGCGTTTCCGGGGGCATGTCGCCCGCCCCGCGGCATCCGGGTCGTCGATCCCTTCACGCGGCTGGAAGCCATCCAGCACCGATCGAGAGGCACTCCATGCGCACCCTCGTGCTGAACGCCGGGTATGAACCCCTCGCCGTCGTCTCGTTCAAGCGAGCGCTCCTCCTCGTGATGAACGAGAAGGCCACCGTCATCGTCCACGACGAGGGCAATCCCGTGCACGGCACGAACGGCGACTGGGTGCGGCCCAGCGTCATCCTGCTCACCCGGTACGTGCGGACGCCCCGCGTCCACCAGGTCCCCGTGAGCCGCCGGGGCGTGCTGCGCCGCGACGAGCACCGGTGCGCGTACTGCGGCAAGTCCGCGGCCACCATCGACCACGTGCTGCCCCGCTCCCGCGGCGGGCGGGACACGTGGGAGAACCTCGTCGCGTGCTGCCTCCGGTGCAACAACGCCAAGGGCGACCACACCCCGGCCGAGATGGGCTGGGACCTCCGCGTGACCCCCCGGATGCCCCACGGCCGCGGGTGGGTGGTCCGCGGTTTCGAGCGGCCGCTGCCGCAGTGGAGCGACTTCCTCGGTCGGGCCGCCTGACCGGCCGCGACGCGCCGACGCGGAGGCCGTGACACCGCTCGACGGCGTGCCCTATGGTGGTACGAGTCCGGAGCGACCCCCAGCTCCACGACCTGTACGCCTCCCGCCCCGGAGCCTCTCCGTGGTGCGGGCCCCGGAGGTTCACGACCCTTGAACGGTGACGACGCGATCGGCCATCCCCCCATCCGGCCGAGACGGCGGAACGATCGGCGCCCCGGCGTCCGACGCGGCCCGGCTCCCGAAGCCCCGGCATCAGACCGCGTGACCCGCGCGACGCGCGCGACGCGCGCCGGCCGCTCGCGCCGCAACGGCCCCGCCCGCGTCGCCGCCACGGTGCTGATCGTGCCCGCGCTCGTCGGCACGCTCGCGCTGCCCGCCTACGCATTCCTCCCCGGCGGCCGGCTGCCCGGCGCCCCGACGCAGTTCAGCCTCTCGGTGGCCGACGCGCAGGCCGTCGAGGTCTCCGTGAACGCCGGCGGGGCGACCCTGTCCACCGACGGCTACGCGGTGACGACGAAGGCCGAGATCGACGCGGCGGCGGCCGCCGAGGCGGAGGCGGAGGCCGAGGCCCGAGCCGCGGAACTCGCCTCGCGCGGCAACGGCGAGTACGCCCGGGTCGCGCAGCAGGCCGAGGGAGACGACTACCCGTGGTGGTTCGAGACGCCCGACGACTACGGCGGTGGTCTCTCCCCGCTCCGCTACTACTACCGGGAATGCGTCGACTTCGTCGCGTGGCGGCTCAATCGCGACGCGGGGGTGTTCGGCGCCCCGTGGAAGTGGGACTGGTCGAACCTCGCCTCGGGAAGTGCCTGGACCTGGGCCGACGCGTGGCGGTCGAAGGGCTGGCCAACCAGCAGCGAACCCGTCGTGGGCGCGGTGGCCTGGTTCCCGTACAACCACGTGGCCTACGTGCAGTCGGTGAACGGTGACGGCACGGTCACCATCGAGGAGTACAACTGGAACTCCGATCACTCGTACCACCGGCGCACGATCCCGGTCGGCGACGCCCTCTACCTGTACCCGCCGGTCTGATCGGCTGATGGGCTGGCCCGCACCAGTGCGACATCGTGGCGAATCGACCGGCGGATGTTGGACGTTCCGGCCAATGATCCGGCGGGGGGCCGGCGGATAGCCTGACGTCACCCCCACGGAAGAAGCAGGTGACCGCGATGACGCAGCCCTCCGACGACAACCGCACCGACGAGATCGCCTTCGTCGACGAGCTCGCCCCGGCGACGTCCGCGATCGTCGTCCTCGGCTACAACTGAGTCCCGGACTCGACCGTCCGGGCTTCGCCGCCGACCGGGCGGACCGGCGCCCCGCCTCCCGGTAGACTCGTGCGGTCAGCCTCTGTAGCTCAATGGAAGAGCAGTTCCGTCCTAAGGAAAGGGTTGGGGGTTCGAGTCCCTCCAGGGGCACGTCGGCGTCGCGACGGGCGATGCCGTCGGTCCGGCGGCGGTCCGTGGGCGGGCTCACCGCCCGAGCAGCCGCAATCGCGTCGCGGTCGCGTCGACGGCGTCCGCGAAGGAGTCGTACCGGTAGGTGACGCCGGGCCTCGGCCTCATCCAGAGCATCTCGAAGCCGTCCTGGGCCGTCGTGATGTACCCGACGATGCGGCTGGACTCGCCGTCCTCGGCACGCGAGTCGCACACCCGCCAGGTCGTGGGCGTCAGGGGGATCACCTCGACGACCGGTCGGGTCTCCGTGCCGTGGTGCATCGTCATCGTCATCACCTTCCTCGACTGGCCGGATCCGGGTGGCATCTTCTCCATCCGTCCTACGCGCCCGGTCGGCCGCCGACCAGAGGCTTGACACCGCTCGTGGGGTGAGGCAAGCCCCTGTCCTGTGCATCCACCGGCGGCTATCCTTTCCTGACGGGACCCCGAACGGGTCCGCTCTGGAGCGCGGAGGTACTCGTGGGAAAGCTCACGTACGACTCGACGCTCGGCGTCGACTTCGACGATCGGGTGCTCGCGCACCTGCAGCTCGTCATCGGCGCGAAGCTGCGTCGCGGCGAGTCCTTCTACTTCAGCTGGCGTGACGATCCCGCCATCGGCGACGGCCGCAGCACCCTGTGGCTCCATCCGCGCATCTCGCTCGTGTTCAAGTACGCCGGGGGCCGGCAGCCCTCGATCAACCGCGCCTGGGTCGATGCGCTCATGTCGACGGCGAACTCGCCCGGCGGCCTGGTCCTGGTGCCGGAGCCCGAGGCGCGGACGGAGCACGAGCAGGTCAACCAGGGCGGGGGAGCCGAGTCGTGAAGCGCGTCAACATCATGTACGACGGCCTCCAGTACTCCGTCGGCCAGGCCGACGTCGAGGCGATCAAGCAGGCCATCGAGGAGGCCTTCACGACGGGCACGGCTCGCTGGATCACCGTGAACTTCGGCGAGGGGCGGCCGCAGCCGGCCGACCTCCTCGTCGGTCCCGGCATCGCCGTGAGCATCATCCCGATCCCGTCCGACGACGAGGACGGCGAGCCCGCCGAGCGCGACGAGGTCGCCGCGCGCAGCCTGACGCCCGGCGAGGTCGAGTGAGCCCGAGGCGTCCCGGCCTCAGCTGATCGGCGGCCAGTCCAGGTCGTCGGTGTCGGCGTCGTCGAGTACGTCCTCGACGCCCGCGCGACCGACGAGCGGTCGCGTGTTCGCGAGCGCGGTCGTCGCGCTCCGCAGGCTCGAGACGAGCTCCTCGTCGACGAGTTCGTCGAGCTCGGACTCCATCGGCTCGGTCACGAGCTGGCTGGACGGCCCGATGAGCATGTGCGCCCGAGTGGTGCGCCCGTCGGGGGTCCGCACGGGGATGTCCACCGACGCCGCGGTGCGTCGCGCCGCGAGCGCGGCCGCGTAGTCGACGATCGCGTCGGCGATGTCGCTCCCGGTCAACAGCACGCCCCCGGCGTAGTGGATCCGTTCCATGTCGACAGGTCTATCCGGCCGGGATCGGACGGATCAAGATCTTGCGCGAGGTCGGCCGACGTGTTCTCATGCGGCGATCACGTCCAGTCGACGGCGTGGACCCAGCCGGCGATGTAGGCGCGCTCGTTCGGACCGAGCCGCACGCCGGACCGCGGCACGGGCCGGTCGTCGAGTTCGCACAGGTCGAGGATCCGGCGCACGACGCTCAGGCGCAGGGGCGCAGTCGGGTGCTCGAGGATCTCGCGTTGGAGCGGCCCTTCGAGCATCGGCCACCAGATGCCGATCGAGGGGAGCGGCCCCTCGGAGGTCGGCGCCTCGTGCTCGGGTTCGAGGAGCGACGTCATTGCGCCGGCTCCTCGGTGATGTCGCCGGAGTCGTCCTGCACGGCGACGCGTTCGTTCGGGTCCGCGACCTCTTCGGCGCGGGCATGGCGTTCGGCCTCGGCGACGGCGGCGTCGAGTTGACGCTCCGTCTCCGGATCGCCGCTCTGCGGGTCGGACATCGTCATCCTCTTCTCGGCGGCAGGTCGGCACCCCCCGTGCACGACCGCATGCTCCGAAGGTACGCGGAGCGGCGAGCGGGTGGCAGTCCCTTGACCGCTCGACCACCGGATGCTACCCGGCCGACGTTCCGCGCCGACGGCTGCGGGTGTCGGTCCGAGGGCGCATGATGGTCGGATGGACCTGCCGGTGATGCCGCCCGTGAAGCCGATGCTCGCCAAGTCGGTGAAGGAGATCCCGGACGTCGGGCACGTCGAGCCGAAGTGGGACGGGTTCCGCACGATCGTCTTCCGCGACGGCGACGAGGTCGAACTCGGCAGTCGGAACGAGCGGCCCATGACGAGGTACTTCCCCGAGGTGGTCGACGCGCTCCGCGCGAACCTCCCCGATCGGTGCGTGGTCGACGGCGAGATCATCCTGGTGCGCGACGGCCGCCTCGACTTCGACGCGCTGCAGCAGCGCATCCACCCGGCCGCGAGCCGGGTACGGCTGCTCGCCGAGCAGACGCCGGCCTCGTTCGTCGGGTTCGACCTGCTCGCGCTCGGCGACGACGACCTGACGTCCCGGCCGTTCGCGGAGCGGCGCGCCCTCCTCGAGTCGGCGCTCGCCGCGGCATCCGACCCCGTCTTCGTCACGCCGGCGACCGGCGACCCGACCGAGGCCCGGGACTGGTTCGAGCGCTTCGAGGGCGCAGGGCTCGACGGCGTGGTGGCGAAGCCGCTCGACGGCCGCTACGAACCCGACAAGCGCACGATGTTCAAGATCAAGCACGAGCGCACCGCCGACTGCGTCGTCGCCGGCTACCGGTGGCACAAGTCCGGGGGCGTCATCGGGTCGCTCCTGCTCGGCCTGTACGGCGCCGACGGGAGGCTGCAGCACGTGGGCGTCGCCGCGTCGTTCCCGATGGCGCGGCGTCGCGAGCTCGTCGACGAGCTCGCACCCTACGTCGAGGCCGACCTCTCGCGGCATCCGTGGGGCGAGTGGGCCGACGAGGAGGCGCACCGCACGGGCCGGATGCCCGGTGCGGTGAGCCGGTGGAGCGCGGGGAAGGACCTCTCGTTCGTGCCGCTGCGGCCCGAGCTCGTGATCGAGGTCGCCTACGACCACATGGAGGGCGAGCGGTTCCGCCATACCGCGCAGTTCCGGCGCTGGAGGCCGGACCGCGCCCCCGAGAGCTGCACCTACGACCAGCTCGAGGCACCCGAGGGCCTCGACCTCGGCGAGATTCTGCCCGTGCGCGGCTGAGTGCGCGTCGGGCGGCGTCGACGCGAGTCAGAGCACCGTGCGGAGTCCCGCCGAATTCGCGGTGTGGTGCTCGAACACGAGGTTGGTCTCGGTGAGGGCCACCGCGGGGTTCGCCGACAGGTTCTTCAGCACGAACTGGCGCACGTGCTCGCTGTCGCGCACGCGCACGTGGATGAGGAAGTCCTCGCTGCCGCCGAGGAAGAAGAGCTGGGCGACCTCGGGCTCGCCGCGCAGCTCGTCGGAGATCTGCTCCATGAGATGCCTGGCGCCGGGCCGGATGCGCACCGAGATGAGCGCTTGGAGGGTGTATCCGAGGGCAGCGGGGTTGATCTCGGCGGTGTAGCGCGTGATGACGCCGCGCTCGCGCAGCGAGCGCACGCGCGCGAGGCACGTGGACGGCGACACGCCGACCTCGCGGGCGAGCTCGACGTTCGGGATGCGGGCGTTCGCGTGGAGTCGCGCGATGATCTGCCGGTCGATGTCGTCGAGGACGACGCGGGCGGGTTCGCTGAACTGCGGCAGATCGGTCACGGCCGAGGTCTCCTTCGAACATTCGAGACGTAGGACGTCAGTGTATCGAACGATGTGCGGTAGGACTTCCGGAGTGACGAACGACAGGCGAACATGGAAGCACCAGTCCACACAGCATTCGGAGAAACCATGCACATCGGCGTGCCCGCTGAGGTCAAGAACAACGAATTCCGCGTCGCGATGACGCCCGCCGGGGTGCACGCCCTCGCGCAGCGCGGCCACCGCGTCGACATCCAGGCCGGCGCCGGCGCCGGCGCCGGGTACCACGACGACGAGTACCGCTCGGCCGGCGCGCACATCGTCGCGACCGCCGAGGAGGCGTGGGCGGCCGAACTGGTGCTCAAGGTCAAGGAGCCGGTCGCCTCGGAGTACGGCTTCCTGCGCGACGACCTCACGCTCTTCACCTACCTCCACCTCGCCGCCGACCTGCCCCTCACCCGCGCCCTGCTCGACTCGGGCGCCACGGCGATCGCCTACGAGACGGTGCAGCTCGCCGACCGGTCGCTGCCCCTGCTCACCCCGATGAGCGAGGTCGCCGGCCGTCTCGCCCCGCAGGTCGGCGCGGCCGAGCTGCACGCGTCGAAGGGCGGTCGCGGCGTGGTGCTCGCGGGCGTTCCCGGCACTGCGCCCGCGAAGGTGCTCGTCATCGGCGGCGGCGTGGCGGGCGAGCAGGCCGCGGCCACCGCGCTCGGCCTCGGCGCCGACGTGACGGTCATGGACATCTCGCTCCCCAAGCTGCGCGAGCTCGACGCCCGCTACGACCACCGCATCAAGACCCTCGCTTCGTCGCCGTACGAGGTCGCGCGCCAGGTGCGCGAGGCCGACCTCGTGATCGGCGCGGTCCTCGTGCCGGGCGCGGCCGCCCCGAAGGTCGTCACCGACGAGATGGTGTCGACGATGAAGCAGGGCGCGGTGCTCGTCGACATCGCGATCGACCAGGGCGGATGCTTCGAGGGCTCGCGCGCGACGACCCACGCCGAGCCGACGTTCCGGGTGCACGACGCGATCTACTACTGCGTCGCGAACATGCCGGGCGCGGTGCCGGCGACCTCCACGCCCGCGCTCACGAACGCGACCCTGCCCTACGTGCTGAAGATCGCCGATCTCGGCTGGGAGCCGGCGCTCGCGGCCGACGCCGCCCTCGCCAAGGGCCTCAACGTCACGGCCGGCAAGCTGACCAACGAGGGCGTCGCCAAGGCGCACGGACTGGAGCTGTCCTCCCTCGTCTGACCGACGCCCACCCGGGCACCCTCGGGCACGCCGCGGCCGCCGACCGGAGCTCATCCGTCGGCGGCCGTCGTCGTCCCGGCCGGGTCCTGCGGGAGCGGGTGGGTCAGGACAGCGACAGGAAGAGCTTCTCGAGCTCGTCGAAGTCCAGCCGGTCGGCGTCCCCCGACCCGTCCGGGTCCGCGGCGCAGTCGCGCATCGCGGTCGAGATGACCGCGAAGCCCGCCCGGTCCAGTGCGCTCGACACCGCGGCGAGCTGGTTGACCACCGTGCGGCAGTCGGCTCCCGACTCGACGGCCTCGATGACGGCGTTGAGCTGTCCGCGTGCGCGCTTCAGCCGGTTGGCGATCCGGCGCTGGGCGTCGGCCCTGGCGGGCGTGGCCGGAGCGGCGGGGGATTCGGCGGTGCTCACGAGGTTCCTCCGATCGTGACGGGCAGGCCCGCGCGGTGCCATTCCGCGATGCCGCCCTCGATGTTGACGGCGTCGATGCCCTGGGCGTCGAGGAACTGCGCCGCGCGGGCGCTGCGTCCTCCGGCGTGGCACATGACGTGGACGGTGCGGTCGCGCGGCACCTCGTCGAGCCGGTCGACGAGCGAGCCGAGCGGGATGTGGTGCGCGCCCTCCACGCGGGCCTGCGCGACCTCGTCGGGCTCGCGGACGTCGAGGAGGTAGAGGTCGTCGGCGACGTGCGCCTCGGCGGGGGTCGTCGATCTCATGGCCATGCCCTGATGGTATTCCATACCCCATGGGTATCCAAATACCGGCGTGCGCGGCGATGCGCCGAGCGATCCGGGAGCTGCGCCGTATGGTGTCGGTGTGCAACGGCTCGATCGGAACGACAGCGGGGACGACTTCCCCGAGGACGAGGCCGAGGACGCCGCCCCCGTCGATCCGGGGCCCTCGGCCTTCCATCGCGACCCCGCGACGCCCCACGCGGTGACCGTGGGGGAGCCCGGCGTCACGCCGTCGAACATCGCCGAGCCCAGCTGGCGCCGGTGGCATGCCGAGCTGCGCGAGCTCGGCGGCCGGTCGCCGCTGATCCACTTCGACGACTCCGCGCGGACGCGGATCGAGCTCTCCACGACGCATCCGGGCGGCCTGCCGCAGTTCATCACGGGCAATTCGACGCTGCTGTCGAGCCTCATCCGCGACGAGCTGGCGCTGCGCAACGCGCGCCTCGCCGCTGCGGAGATCACGCAGAAGGGCATCGAGCTCCGCTCGGTCCGCGGCATCGAGTCGGTCCACCTCGCCATCGGCCTCGCCTCGTGGCACGACGCGGGCGACGACTTCCTCGCGCCCGTGCTGCTCCGACCCCTCGCCATCCGTCGCTACGGCCGCGACTTCGAGTTGAAGCTCAAGGGCCAGCCCTTCCTCAACCCCGCACTGGCGCGCGAGCTGCACGACCGCTTCCAGATCACGCTCGACGCCGACGCGTTCGTCGCGCTCGCGATCACGAACGGCGTCTTCAAGCCGCAGCCCGTCATCGACCGGCTCCGCGGCCTCACCTCGCACCTGCCGCACTTCCACGTGGCGCCGCGCCTCGTGGTCTCGTCGTTCGCCGAGGTCGGACCGGCCATGGGGGCGGATGCCGCGCGGCTCGAGCACCCCGTCATCGATGCGATCGCGGGCAACCCCTCGGCCCGCGCCGAGGTCGCGCGTCCCCTCGATCCGCCGCGGATCGTCCCGCAGGACGAGCGCCCGCCGTCCACCGACCGACTCCTGCTCGACGCCGACGCCGAGCAGGAGCAGGTGATCGCGCGCATCGAGCAGGGTGCCTCGCTCGTCGTGAAGACGCTGCCCGGCACCGGGGGCACGCAGACCATCGTGAACGCGATCGGCGCGCTGGTGTCGAACGACCGGCGCGTGCTCGTCGTCGGCGCACGCCGCGCGAGTCTCGACGGCATCGCGCACCGCCTCGGCCAGGTCGGGCTCGGCGGACTCGCGGTCACGACCGCCGGGCTGCGCCGCGACCTCATCCAGTCCATCTCGCGCAACGAGAAGGCCGAGCAGCCGCGCATCGCCGACGTCGACGACGCGCTCGTGCGACTGCGCCGGGTGCTGCTCGACTACCGCCACGCACTCACGCGCGCCGACCCCGACCTCGGCGTCTCGGTGCTCGACGCGCTCACCGCGCTGGCCGGGCTGGCCGCGCTGCCCACGCCTCCGGACACCACGTCGCGCCTCGACCGCGGGTCGCTCATCGCGCTCGCGAAGGGCCGGGATGCCGCGGCGGCCGACCTCGTGCGCGCCGCGACGCTGGGCGAGTTCCGCTACGGCCCGGGGGACTCGCCCTGGTACGGCGCGTCCTTCGAGACATCCGAGGAGGCCTCGGCCGCGCACGAGCTCGCGAAGCGGCTGAGCTCCACCGACCTGCCCCGCCTGCTCGAGCGCGCGCGGGGGCTCATCGGACAGACGCGGCTCCGCCAGTTCGAGTCGGTGGCCGAGCTCGGCGTCTTCCTGCGCCTGCTCCACGACGTGCGCGACACGCTCGACAAGTTCCTCCCCGCCGTCTACGACCGTCCGCTCGGCGAGCTCATCGCGGCGACGGCGCCGCGCCGCGAGACGGGGATGTCGGGCGCCAACCGCCGGCGCCTGAAGCGGCTCGCCCTGGAGTACGTGCGGCCCGGGGTGCACGTCGGCGACCTCAACGCGGCCCTCCGCGGCATCCAGCAGCAGCGCACGCTGTGGCATCGCTACTCGGAGGCCGGGGCCGTGCCGAGCGTCCCGGTCGGTCTCGACGACGTGCACGTCGCGTTCCACACCGTGGGGTCCGACCTGCAGGCCCTCGACGTGCCGCTCGGGCTCGACGGCACGCCGCGGCGGCTCGCCGCGCGCCCCCTGCGCGACCTCGAGGCGACCCTGGTCGGACTCGCCGCCGAGTCCGAGGTGCTCCACAACCTGCAGGAGCGCACGGCGCTCCTGCAGCGCCTTCGCGACCTCGGCCTCGATCCGCTGCTCGTCGACCTGGCCCGGCGGCACGTGCCCGAGCACCTCGTCGCATCGGAGCTCGACCTCGCGTGGTGGCAGTCGGTGCTCGAGACGATGCTCGGCGCCGACCGCGCGCTGCTCGGCGCGAACACGACGGTGCTCGACCGGCTCGAGGCGGACTTCCGCCTCGTCGACGAGGCCCATGCGTCGGCGGCGGGGGCCCTGCTCGCCTGGCGTCTCGCCGAGGCCTGGCGGGTCGCGCTGGTGGACCACCCCGACGAGGCCGAGCGCCTGCGAAGGATGCTGCGCGGCGACCGGGTCCGGCCCGACCGCCTGCACCGCGAGGCCCCGCACCTCTTCCGGGCGCTCGCGCCCGTGTGGCTGTCGTCGCCCTACGAGGTTCCGTCGATCGACGACGCGATCCCGTTCGACGCGGTGATCCTCGTCGATGCCGGCGCGACCACCATCGCCGAGAACCTCGGCGCGATCCGCCGCGCGAAGCAGGTCATCGCGTTCGGCGACCCCGTGACGCAGACGCCGACGCGGTTCGAGACCGCCATCCGCAGCGAGCCGGACGGCGCGGCGCCCGCCGACGACGTGGACGCCCTGCACGCGGACTCCGCGCTCGCGAGGCTCGCCGACCTGCTGCCCACGCTGACGCTCACGCGCAGCTACCGGGCCGGCGGCGAGGACCTGGCCGAGCTCGTCAACCGACGCTTCTACGGCGGCCGCATCGTGTCGATGCCCTGGGCGGGAAGCTTCCTCGGCCACGGCAGCCTCGGGCTGCACTACGTGCGCGGCAACGGCCTGCCCGATCCGGTCACGGGCACGGTCGAGAGCCTCGACGCCGAGGTCGGCAAGGTCGTCGAGCTCGTGATGGAGCACGCCGTCAAGCGCCCGCGCGAATCGCTCATGGTCATCACGGCGAGCGCCCGGCATGCGGCGCGCGTGCACCAGTCGGTGCTCGCCGCCTTCGCCAAGCGGACCGACCTGTCGGACTTCATCCTTCGCGACCGGGCCGAGCCGTTCACGGTGCTCACCCTCGAGCAGGCGGTCGCGCAGAGCCGGGATCGCGTGATCTTCTCGATCGGGTACGGGCGAACGCCGCACGGCCGGCTGCTCTCCAACTTCGGCTCGCTCGGCGAGCCGGGCGGAGAGCGCCTGCTCGCTGTCGCCATGACCCGGGCCCGCCGGTCGATGGACATCGTGTCGGCCTTCAAGCCCGACGACATCGACGACGGCCGGCAGCGGCACGGGGTGGTCGCGCTCGCGAGCATCCTCTCGCACACCGAGGAGCAGAAGGACGGCCTGCGCGACCGCGGTCGTGGCGACCCGATGCTCGTCGACCTCGCGTCGCGGCTCGAGCGTCGCGGCATCCGGGTGAGCGTCGGGCACCGGGGCACCCTGTCCCTCGCGGCGGCCCACGCGGGCAAGGCCGTCGTCGTCGAGACGGATCCGGCCCTCGCGGGCCAGAGCCTCCGCGAATCGCTCCGCCTCCGGCCCGACGTCCTGCGGCGGCTCGGATGGCACTACCTGCGGGTGCACAGCTTCGAGCTGTTCGGCGATCCCGAGTCGGTGGCCGAGCGCGTCGCCGCCGTGCTCGGCCGGGCCGAGCCGCGTCCCGAGCCGGCGGAGGCCGCGGCGGGGTGACCGGCGGCGAGGACGCGGGACGCGACGACGAGATGGGCTCGACGGACGGCGCCGCGAAGGCCGGGCCCCCGCGCCAGCGCGTCGAACGCGCCCGCGGGGCTCGCCGCGCCCGGCTGACGCCCGCCCCCGGCAGCGACCCCGCGCCGGAGTCGGCGACTCCGGGCGCGCACGAGGAGGTCGAGCGCGCCGCACGGCCGGCGACGCCGGACGACGAGCGCATCACGCGCGAACGCCCGCCGCACTGGTGACGGCGGGCGCAGCGACGGCGCGGCTACTCGGCGCGCTGCGCGCCCGGCCCCTGGCCCGGAGCGGCGGCGCGCTCCGCGGCGAGGAGGTCGCGGATCTGCGCGAGGACGGTGAGCTCGGTCTCCGGGTCCTCCGGCTTCTCAGCACCGGCTTGGCGCCGGGCGTCGGCGCGCTGCTTGAGGAGGTTCATCGGCATGACGAACACGAAGTAGACGACCGCCGCGACGATGAGGAAGGTGAGGATCGCACCCAGCACGGCGCCGAACCTGATCTTCGCGTCCTCACCCGGCAGCGGGATCGTCAGCACGAGCGCGCTGTCCAGGCTGTCGGCCCGGAAGATCGCCCCGATCAGCGGATTGAACACGTTCTCGACGATCGAATTGACGACGGCGGTGAACGCGGCGCCGATGACCACCGCGACGGCGAGGTCGATGACGTTCCCCCGGAGGATGAACTCCTTGAATCCCTTGAGCACTCGGGCGGTCCCCTTTCCTGCGTGGTGCATTCGGTCGATCAGCGGGGCTTCCGCCTATGCGGCCGGCGAGGTCGACGAGGACGAGCCCGAGCCGGACGAGGGCGAGGCGCCGGACCCCGAGCCCGACGAGCCGGACTCCGAGCCGGAGGCGCCCGAACCGGCACCCGCGGACCCCGACGAGCCGCCGCCGCCGCTGCCGGCGCGCGAGTCGGTGCGGTAGAAGCCCGAGCCGTTGAACGTCACGCCGACGGCGCTGAACAGCTTGCGCAGGCGGCCGCCGCACGCGGGGCACTCGGTGAGGCTGTCGTCGGTGAAGGACTGCTGGATGTCGAACGCGTTGCCGCACTCCGTGCAGCGGTACGAGTAGGTGGGCATGTTCGGTCTCCGGGATCCGTCGGCGGGTGTCGGGCGTACGTCGTCGCCGTCAGAATGCGACGATGCGCGTGGGGGTCACGACGCCGTCCACCGGCTGGTCGTGCACCTCCCGCGGCACCTCCTCGACGAACTCGCCGTCGAAGACGATGGCGTACACCGGAGGACATTTTCCCATCGATCCGAGGGTCTTGTCGAAGTAGCCCCGGCCCCAGCCGAGGCGCATGCCCGTGGCATCCACCGCGGCGGCCGGGACCAGGATGAGGTCGACGTCGTTGATGGCCATCGGCCCGAGGAGCTCGCCCTCGGGTCGGGGGACGCCGTGCAGGCCCGTCACCTCGGTCTCCTCCTCGCCGACGGTCCAGTCGAGGAGCCCGTCCTCCCGCGTGACGGGGAACAGCACGCGCAGGCCGCTCGCCTCGGCCCAGTCGACGAAGGGTCGCGTGTCGGGCTCGGTCGGCATCGAGAGGTAGCACGAGAACGACTGCGCGCCGGTGGACCCGATGAGCTCCTGGAGTCGCGCCGTCAATCTCCCGGTGGCGAGCTCGCGCTCGTGCGCGGGCATGTTCTGCCGGCGTTCGCGGAGCTCGGCGCGGAGGATCCGCTTCACCACGGTGGGATCGTCGGCCATGGGAGCCATCCTAGGGGCGGACCCGGCCGCCGACCGCCGCCGCCCTGCGGCTACGCTGAGGGCCATGACTCATCGGATCACGAAGGCCGTCATCCCCGCCGCCGGCCTGGGAACCCGCTTCCTGCCCGCAACGAAGGCCATGCCGAAGGAGATGCTGCCGGTCGTCGACAAGCCGGCGATCCAGTACGTCGTCGAGGAGGCCGTCCGATCCGGCCTCACCGACGTGCTCATGGTGACCGGGCGCAACAAGAACGCCCTCGAGAACCACTTCGACCGCGTCGCCGAGCTCGAGGCGACCCTCGAGGCGAAGGGCGACACGGCGAAGCTCGAGAAGGTCACGGAGTCCACCGACCTCGCCGACATGCACTACGTGCGCCAGGGCGATCCCCGCGGGCTCGGGCACGCGGTCCTCCGCGCCCACATGCATGTCGGGGACGCGCCCTTCGCGGTGCTCCTCGGCGACGACATCATCGACGAGCGCGACGTGCTCCTCACGCGCATGCTGGACGAGCAGGTCAAGCGCGACGCGTGCATCGTCGCGCTGCTCGAGGTCGACCCCGACAGCATCCACCTCTACGGCGCCGCCGAGGTCGAGCCCACCGACGAACCCGACGTGGTCCGCGTGACCGGGCTCGTCGAGAAGCCCGCCAAGGAGAACGCGCCCTCGAACTACGCCGTCATCGGCCGGTACGTGCTGAAGCCCGAGATCTTCGAGGTGCTCCAGCGCACCGAGCCCGGCAAGGGCGGCGAGATCCAGCTCACCGACGCGCTCATGGAGATGGCGGCCGACGTCGAGCACACCGGCGGCGTCTACGGCGTCGTCTTCCGGGGTCGCCGCTACGACACCGGCGACAAGCTCGACTACATCAAGGCCGTCATCCAGCTCGCCGCCGACCGCGACGACCTCGGGCCCGAGCTCCGGCCGTGGCTCGCGGAGTTCGCCGCCCAATTCGCGCAGGACTGACGTGCCCGCGGCATCCGTGCCGACCCTCGCGGACGGGTCGTTGACCATGCGGCCCATCCGGGCACGCGACGCACGCACGCTCGAGCGCGTGCTGCTCGAGAACCGCGGGTGGCTGCGCCGCTGGGAGGCGACCTACCCGGGCGGCGGATCGGTGATCGACACTCGCGCGAGCATCCGCAACCTCACCGCGCACGCCCGCGCCGGCACCGCGCTCCCGTTCGTGCTCGAGTGGGAGGACGAGCTCGTCGGCCAGCTGAACGTCTCGTCCATCACGCACGGCTCGCTGTCCTCGGCGTCGATCGGCTACTGGGTGGCCAAGTCGATGGCGGGCCGGGGCATCACGCCGACCGCGGTCGCGCTGGCGACCGACTACTGCTTCCGTGCGATGCGACTGCACCGCATGGAGATCTGCATCCGGCCGGAGAACGGGCCCTCGCTGCGGGTCGTCGAGAAGCTCGGCTTCCGGTACGAGGGGCTGCGGCGGCGATTCATCCACATCGACGGCGACTGGCGCGATCACTTCTCGTTCGCGCTCGTGGCGGAGGAGGTGCCCGAGGGCGTGCTCCGCCGTTGGCGCGAGGGGCGGGCGCCGTCCGCCGCCGCGGTCGTGCCGGCCGCCGATCGCGACGCCGCGGCCACCCCCCTTCGGGTGGGGGATCGCTGACACGCCCGCGCCGATGGGGTTCGTGACCCCGTCGTGACCTAGCGTTGACCCATGGATGCGATCGGCGGCGGCGTTCTCGTGGCGGTGGCCGCGACGCTGTGGATCGCATACCTGCTCCCGAGCTGGCTCCGCCGTCGCCAGTACCTCGCGACCGAGCGCAACGCGGTCCGGCTGCAGCAGACGCTGCGCATCCTCGCCGAGACCGCCGAGACGCCGGGCGAGGTGCGCGTCGGCATGACCGCGCGGGACGTGGCCGCCCAGGAGCGGATCCTCCACGAGCACGAGCTCGCCGCGCGCCTCGAGGCGCAGGCCGCCGAGAACCTCGCGATCGCCGAGCGCATCGCGGCCGAGGAGGCCGCGTCCGCGGCCGAACGCGAGCTCGCGGAGCGCGCCGCCCATGCGCGCGCCGAGGCGGCCCGCGCGGCGGAGGCCGCGTCCGGCATCCGCTCGGCGACCGGCGGCGGCCTCACGCGTCGCGGCCTGCGACGGCGACGGGCGAGCTGCTCGCTGCTCCTGCTCGCCTCCCTGCTCGCGATCGTCGTCGGGCTCGTCGCGCTGCCGTTCGGCGGCAGTCCGCTCATCGCGCTCGTCGGCGCCGGCGGCGTCGCCACCGCGATGACCGGACTCGTGGTGCTCGCGCGCCGGCGCCCGGCCCCCGTCGCGACGGTCGCTCCGGTCTTCGTGCGGCCCGAGGCGCAGCCGTTCGAGCCGATCGAGACCGGCGAGCCCGAAGCCGAACCGGCTCCGGGCGAGAGCTGGACGCCGCAGCCGCTCCCCAAGCCGCTGCACCTGTCCCGCGGCACCATCGCCGCCACCGCGATGGCCTCCATCGCCGAGGCGGAGCAGCTCAAGCGCGCCGCGGCCGACGCCGAGCTCGCGGAGCGGGCCGAGCGCCTCGAGCCGCAGGTGCCCGTGCTGCGCCCCGCCGCGGCATCCGTCGCCTCGCTCCGCGTCGCCGAGCACGCACCGGCGTCGGAGCGTGCGACGGCCGCCGCGGAGGCGTCGAGCCCGTACGCGCGGATGGGGATCGTGGACGCCGCGGAACCCGGGATCTCCGACCTCGACTCGGTGCTCCGTCGTCGTCGCACGGCCGTCTGAGCGTGGTCATCACCACCTCATGGGGGATGGTAGAGTCGTTCACGGCTCGGGCCCATGGCGCAGTTGGTAGCGCGTCTCGTTCGCAATGAGAAGGTCGGGGGTTCGAATCCCCCTGGGTCCACAGCGTAGAAAGCCCCGGTCATCCGCCGGGGCTTTCGTCGTCTCCCGGCGACGGGTCCGCGTCGGCCCGATCGGGCATCGGCGCCGACCGTCATGCGTCCCGAACCCGGTCGCCGCCGCGCCGGGCCCGGTGGTTCCCGGGCGGTTCGCGGCATCCGCTCGTACGCTTGGCGCATGAGCGACGCGATCGACCCCGACCGCCTCGACCGCGCCGTCGAGCACGCGCTGCACCGGCACACCGACTACGGTGCCGAGCAGCTCGACGAGTCGAACGCGGCCTCCGACCCGATCGTGCAGTTCGATCGGTGGCTCGCCGAGGCCGACGCGCGCGGCGTGTACGAGCCGAACGCCATGGTCCTCGGCACCATCGACCCCGACGGCACCCCGTCGAGCCGGACCGTGCTGCTGCGCGGCGTCGACGACCAGGGCTTCGTCTTCTTCACCGACCGCGAATCGCGCAAGGGCCGTGCGCTCGAGGCGCATCCCACGGCGACGCTGCTCTTCCCCTGGTACCCGGTGCACCGGCAGGTGATCGTGACGGGGGCGGTCGCCCGTGCCGGCGACGACGAGTCGGACGCGTACTGGGCGGGGCGGCCGTACGGGTCCCGCATCGCCGCGACGGCGAGCCGGCAGTCGCAGCCCATCGCGTCACGCGCCGACCTCGAGGCCGAGGTGGCGGCGCTCGAGGAGGAGTACGCGGGCGTGGACGACGTCCGGCGTCCGGAGCGCTGGGGCGGCTTCCGGCTGCGGCCGTGGCGCATCGAGTTCTGGCAGGGCCGCACGTCGCGGCTGCACGACCGACTCGTCTTCCGTCGCGATCCCGCGGCGGATGCCGCGGAGTGGCGGCTCGAACGCCTCCAACCCTGAACGTCGGCCCCACGACGCGGCCCGCGCGACGGGCGCGCCGGGGTTCGGGCGTAGGCTGGAGCGGATGTCGCAGCCTGCCAGCAGCCCGCCCGTGTCAGGGGAGGACAAGCGGTGGCGCGCCTACTGGGTGTGCGTCGCCGTGGCCGCGATCACGATCATGGACCTCACGAAGGTCAACGTGGCGCTCCCCTCGATCGAGACGGCGCTCGACGCATCCTCGACCGAGCTGCAGCTGCTCGTGTCGGGCTTCGTGCTCACCTTCGGACTGACCCTCGTGCCGGCGGGCCGCCTCGGCGACCAGGGCTCCCGCAAGGCGATGTTCCTCATCGGGCTCTCGCTGTTCGCCCTCACGAGCCTGCTCTGCGCGCTCGCCCCGACGTCCGGGGTGCTGCTCGTGGGGCGCCTGCTCCAGGGCGTGGCGGCGGGCATCCAGATGCCGCAGGTCCTCGGCCTCATCCAGCAGCTCTTCCAGGGGGCCGAGCGCGGGGCCGCCTTCGGCCTCTTCGGCGCCACGATCGGGATCTCGACGGCGTTCGGCCCCACGCTCGGCGGCCTCGCGATCGCGATCGGCGGCCCGGTCGACGGATGGCGCGGCATCTTCTGGATGAACGTGCCCCTGGCGCTCGGAGCCATCGCGTTCGCCGCCCGGCTGCTGCCGGGTCGCCCCGCGGGCGAGCGGCAGCGCATCTCGCTCGATCCCGTCGGAGTGCTCCTGTTCGGCATCGCGGTGATCTCGCTGATGTGGCCGTTCCTCTTCACGACGGGGTCGCCCGACGACGATCCCGCCCGGTGGTGGACGCTCGTGGCGTTCGTGGCCGCGCTCGCGACGTTCCTCTGGTGGGAGCGCCGGTACGCGGCGGCCGGACGCGCGCCCCTCGTCCCGCTCGGCCTGTTCTCGCTCCGGTCGTACCGCAACGGCACCCTGCTCGCGGCCGCGTACTTCGCGGCGATGCCGTCGGCCTTCCTCCTCACGAACCTATTCCTCCAGCAGGGCCTCGGTCTCGAGCCGGTGTTCGCCGGCATGGTCACCATCGGCTTCGCGCTGTCGAGCGCCGTCACGTCGTGGCTCGGAGGTCGGCTGGTCAACCGCATCGGACGGCCGCTCGTCGTGGGCGGACTCGTGCTGCTGCTCCTCGGCTTCGCCATCCTGGTGCTCGTGGCGATCGCCACGCCGCCCGAACTGACCCCGTGGATCATGGCCGCCGTCATGCTCATCGGCGGCGCCGGCGGCGGCTTCGTCATCGCGCCGAACCAGGTGCTGGCGCTCGCCGAGGTGCCCGTCGTGCAGGGCGGCCTCGCGGGGTCGGTGGGGCAACTGGGCCAGCGGATCGGTACGGCGATCGGCACGGCGGTCGCGCTGTCGCTCTTCTACGCCACGGTCTTCCGCGCACCGGCCGCCGAGGCCCGCATCGACGTCTTCCACGAGGCCTATGCGCTCGGGATGGGCGCGGTCGTCGCCCTGCTGCTCGTCGCGCTCGTGGTCGGGCTCGTCGACCTGCGCCAGCGCCGCGACGACGGGGTGGCGCAGGCGGATGCCGCGGGCGCCGCGCCTACGCGACGAGCACGCGCTCGTCGGCCATGAGGGCGGCGAGCTCGCTCGCCGAGAGCTCCCGCCCGAACGCGGGGTGACCGGGCTCGAGGGCGCAGCCGTTGACCAGGGGGCCGCCGTCGACGGCGTCGAAGCCGAGGTCGTCGATGAGCCGGGCGACCACGGCACGCGCGCCGGCGTCGTCGCCGACGACGGCGAGCGCGCGCCGGAGCGGCGAGCCGGCCGGCATCGCGTCGTCCTCCATCTCGTGGTAGCCGAGGTGGTTGAGGGACTTCACGACCCGGGCGCGCGGGTTGAGCGCGGCGTGGATCTCGCTCGTCGTGCGGGGATCGTCGTCGACCGCCGGGATGGTCCCGTCGATCGGCGGCCAGTAGTTCGTGGCGTCGACGACGATCCTGCCGTCGAACGAGGCCCAGGGCACGGTGCCGGTCTTGCCGAACGGGACGGCGACGATGATGACGTCGGCCGCCTCGACGAGGCGCTCGGGCGAGGCGACCTCCGCTCCCGGGGCGACGACCGAGACGAGCAGGTCGAGCGCGGTCTGCCGCGGCGATCCGGTGAGCAGGACCTCGTAGCCGGCCGAGAGGAGCAGCCGGGCGAGGGCGGTCCCCACCTTGCCCGCTCCGAAGATGCCGATCACGGGTCGCTGGTCCGTCACGTCCGCTCGCTCCTCACCTGGTCGGTCCCGCACGGCCGTACTGCAGCCGTCGCTGTCTGAGAACGCCCGTGCGGCGTCCGGCATTCCCCGCCTCGGCGCAGGCGGAATAGTCTCGACGCGTACGGGGTTCCACAGCGCTGTATGCACATGCATCGATCTCGACGAGGGAGCAGCGGATGACGCGCCAACACCAGTTCGGACTCGACACCTTCGGCGACGTCACCGTCGGCGCGGATGGCGAGTTGCTCAGCCAGGCGCAGGTGCTGCGCAACGTCGTGGAGGAAGCGGTCCTGGCCGACCGGCTCGGGCTCGACTTCTTCGGCGTCGGGGAGCACCACCGCCACGAGTTCGCCATCTCCGCTCCCGAGGTCGTGCTCGCCGCGATCGCGAGCAGGACCGAGCGCATCCGCCTCGGCTCGGCGGTCACCGTGCTGAGCTCCGACGACCCGGTCCGGGTGTACCAGCGCTTCGCGACGCTCGACGGACTCTCGAACGGTCGTGCGGAAGTCATCCTCGGCCGTGGGTCCTTCATCGAGTCCTTCCCCCTCTTCGGGTACGAGCTGAGCCAGTACCAGGACCTGTTCGAGGAGAAGCTCAACCTCTTCGCCGCCCTGCTGCCGCAGGAGCCGGTCACGTGGGAGGGCAAGCTCCGCTCGTCCCTCACCGACCAGCTCGTCTTCCCCCGTGTCGAGCACGGCGACCTGCAGACGTGGGTGGGCGTGGGCGGCAGCCCCGAATCGGTGGTCCGGGCGGCGCACTACGGGCTCCCGCTCGTCCTCGCGATCATCGGCGGCAGCCCGGTGCGATTCGCCCCGCTCGCCGAGCTCTACCGCAAGGCGCTCACGCAGTTCGGGCACTCGCCCCAGCCCATCGCGGTGCACTCGCCCGGGATCATCGCCGAGACCGACCAGGAGGCGCTCGACACGCTCTGGCCGCACTACGAGGTCATCATGAACCGGATCGGCCGTGAGCGCGGATGGGGTGCCGTCACGCGCGACCACTTCGAGGGGGAGGCGAGCCAGCACGGCGCGCTCTACGCCGGGTCGCCGGAGACCGTGGCCCAGAAGATCGCCGCGGCGTTGCGCGTACTGGGCGCCGACCGCTTCGACCTCAAGTACTCCAACGGCACGCTGCCGCACGAGGCCATGATGCGCAGCATCGAGCTGTACGCGACGCGCGTGGTGCCGCGCGTCCGCGAGCTGCTCGCCGAATCCGACGCCGACGCGGCGCCCGCGGCGACGGATGCCGCCGCGCCCGGGTCCCGCGAGGCGAGCGCGGGCTGACGCCCGCCGTCAGGGCCCCGGGGCGACGGCGCGGGCCGTCGAGGGTCGGCGCCGCACCGCGGCGCGGAACCACGTGGCATCCGGAAGGCGCGCGAGGAACGTGCCCGCCACGATCGTGATGAGGACGTAGGCGGTCGCGAGCGGCGCGAGGGCCGGTTCGATGCCCGCACCCACCGCGAGCCCGGCGATCACGATCGAGAACTCGCCGCGCGGCGCCAGCACGAGTCCGGCGCGCCACTGGCCGAGCGTCCCGACGCCGGCCCGGCGCGCCGCGTACGCCCCCGAGACGAGCTTGGTGAGGATCGTCACGAGGGCGAGCGCCGCCGCCGCGGGCATCATCGAGAGGATCGCCGACGAATCGGTCGTCAGGCCGAAGAAGACGAAGAACATCGCCGCGAACAGGTCGCGGAGCGGCGTGAGGACCGCGCTGGCGTTGGCTGCGACCCGGCCCGAGAGGGCGATGCCGACGAGGAAGGCGCCGACGGCGGCCGACACGTTGACCTCCTGTGCGACGCCGGCGACGAGCATCACGAGCCCGAGCACGCCGAGCAGCAGCGGCTCGGCGTGCTCCGCGGGGAACAGCCGCGACACGACGTGTCCGTGCCGCAGCGCCACGAAGAGGATCACGAGCACCACCGCCACGGCGATCGCGACGGCGATCGCACCCTGCAGGAGGCTCACGCCGATCACCAGGGCGGACAGCACCGGCAGGTAGAAGGCCATCGCGAGGTCTTCGAGCACGAGGATCGCGAGCACCGACGGCGTCTCGCGGTTCGACAGGCGGCCGAGGTCGCGCATGAGCTTCGCGATGACGCCCGACGACGAGATCCACGTGACGCCCGCGAGCGCGACCGCGGCGATCGGCCCCCACCCGAGCAGCAGCGCCATGGCCGCGCCCGGCAGGGCGTTCAGCACGGCATCGACGATCCCGGCCGTGCGGGAGGACTTGAGCCCGGTCATGAGCTCCTGGGCGGTGTACTCGAGCCCGAGCAGGGCGAGCAGCAGGATGACGCCGATCTCGGCGCCCGTGGCGAAGAACTCCTCGCTCGCCTCGAGCGCGAGCAGGCCGCCGTTGCCGAACGCGAGCCCGAGGACCAGGTAGAACGGGATGGGCGAGATGCCGAGGCGGAGCGAGAGGCGCCCGAGGAGGCTCATGCCGAGGAGCAGCGCGCCGACTTCGATGAGGAGCAGCGTGGTCTCGTGCATCCCGAGCCCCGCGTCAGTCGGGGCCGTGTGCGAGGAGGCGGGCGACCGCGTCGAGTCCCTGGCGCGTGCCGACCGCGACGATCACGTCGCCCGCGCGCAGCACCTCGGAGGGGGTCGGCGAGGGGATCACCTGTCCGTCGCGGACGATCGCGACGATCGACGAATGGGTCCGGGTGCGCGCCTTGGTGTGGCCGAGGGGGTGGTTCAGGTAGGGCGAATCGGTGGGCAGGGCGATCTGCTCGGTGAACAGTCCCGCGGTCTCATCGGACAGGCTGGTCAGGCGCGACATCATGACCGACGTGCCGAGCACGTCGGCGAGCGCGGCCGCCTCGTCGTCGTTGAGGGGGATGGAGTCGCGGCACGCGTCCGGGTCGTCCTCGTCGAAGACGCCGAGGTCTCGTTCGCCGTCGCGATGCGACACGACGCTGATACGCCGCCCGCCCTCGGTCACGAGGTCGTGGCGGAAGCCGATCCCGGGGAGGTCGACCTTCTCGATGCGAATACCCACGCCCCACATGCTAACCCCGCCGTGGGACGCCGGGGCTGGGGAACGCCCAGCCCGGTTCGGGGGTCAGGAACCGCCGGACGCGGCGTCGACGCGCGTGGTCATGGTGAGCACGGGCGTGCCGCCGTCGTCGCCGAGGTCGAATGACACTCGGATCCGCCCGAGCTCGCCGAGCGAGTCGGCGTGCGTGCCGCCGCACGGGATGCGGGCCGATGCGCCGGGCAGCTCGCAGATCCAACTCCGTCGGTCGGTGAGGTGCTCGCCGACACGCTCGATGCGCACGCGGGCGTCGGCGGCGACCCACTCCGCCAGGGTCGCCTCGACGGATGCCGCGAGCTCGTCGAGTCCGTCGGCGAGCCCGTTCGCATCGAAGCCCGCGCGCCGCAGCGACTTGTTGAGCCGATACCGGTCGACGGACCCGTCGGGCTCGATCCGCGACGTCGCGATCGCGATGCCGTCGAAGTCGGGGGAGCCGAGCGCGTCCTCCCGCGCAGCCTTCGACCAGCGGGAGGCGAGCGCGCGGTTGAGCGCGAGGGCGGCGGCGTGGCACGCGGTGTGGCCGCGCGAGAGGGCGCGGCGGAGCGCGACATCCGCCTCGAACTCGACCTCGTCGCCTTCGCGCACCTCGGCATCGGGGTCGAGGAGGTGCGCGACGAGGAACGACCAGCCGTCGGTGCCCGGACGGACGGGGACGTCGCCGATGTGCAGCGACTCGCCGTCGGTCGCGGCGACGACCGCGTCACGGAGCGCCAGCTCACGGCCGCCGACGCGCAGGACGCCCGCGTCGGCGGGCTGGTCGGGCCACGCGTGGTCGACGGGGTGGATGCTCGTGCGATCGGCGAACACGGCGAGCGCGCCGGCGTGCGGCGCGACGTGCAGCACGGTCGCGGTGGCGGTGAGGTCCCCGACGGGGAACGTGACGATGGTGTCCTCGCGGGGGAGGGCCATCAGACCCCGCTCTCGCGGTGCCCGAGGATCTGGATCGGCACGGCCATCGCGACGGCCACGCCGAGGATCCCTGCGAAGAAGACGAGCGCCTCGAGGCCCGCGACCTGGTCGGCCACGCTCATGAGCCACAGGGCGAACAGGAAGACGGCCATGCTGATGATGTAGGGGAACGCGCTCACGGGAACCTCCTCGGGTGGGCGGGCGATGCCGCGGCGCCAGTCTATCGAGCGACCCGTGGGGGCCGCGGGCATTCAGTCCCGGATCGGGCCGAGCCACGCGGTCGCGATCGCGCCGAGCGCACCGTCGTCGCTCGACGGGTGGAACGCGCCGGCGAGGACGTCCCGCTGCAGGCGGCCGAGCTCGTCGCCGGCGAAGAACGTCCGTCCGCCGGCGACGCGCACCGCGCGGTCCACGACCTCGCGGGCGGTCTCGACCGCCCGCATCTTGAGCCCCGACGGCGTGGCGAATCGGAACGCGCCGTGGTCGACGCCCTCGGCGAGGTCCCGGGCGAGCGCGAGGAGTTGGGGCTCGATGGCATCGAGGCGGGATCCGGCCTCGGCGATGCGACGGCGGGTGTCGGGGTCCTGCGAGCGGGGGAGGCCCGTCCGCTTCGAGACGCGCGACTCGGCCGACGCGACCGCGAGCTCGAGTGCGCGGCGTGCGAGGCCGGCGTACACCGACGAGATGAGCAGCTCGAAGCACGCGAAGATGGCGTACGCGAAGGGGTCGTCGCCGGGGCCGGGGTCCAGTCGGCGCACGATCCGGTCGGGTGCGGCGGCGGCGCCGTCGAGCACCGTCGTGCGGCTCTGGGTCGCCCGCATGCCGATCGTGTCCCAGTCGTCGAGCGTGCGCACGTCCGGGTCGTCGCGATCGATGAACGCGTACACCAGCTTGGGGGCGTCGTCCGACCGCGTGTCGAGGCCGTGCACGCCGAGCCGCGTCCAGGCCGGGGAGAGCGACGTGAAGATCTTGCGGCCGGTGTACCGGACGCCGCCGTCGGGCTGCGGATCGGCGACCGTGTCCGAGCCGAAGAGCATGAGGTCGTTCCCGGCCTCCGAGATGCCGAACGCGAACAGTTCGCCCGCGGCGGCCTCGCGGAGCAGGAACTCGAGCGAATCGTCGCCGCGGTCGCGGAGGACCCGCGCGACGCTCGTCCACACGAGGTGCATGTTCACGCCGAGGGCCGTTGCCGGCGCCGCCGAGGCGAGTCGCTGCTGACCCCGCACGAGGTCGTCGAGTCCCCAGCCGAGCCCGCCGTGCTCGTCCGGCACGACCGCGCGCAGGTACCCGGCGGCGCGGAGCTCCGAGAGGTCCTCGGTGAAGAACGCGTTGTCGCGGTCGTACCGCGCGGCGCGCTCGCGGAACCGCGCGAGCAGGTCGTCGTCGAGCAGGTCCCCGGGTCCCGGGCGGGCGGCGGTGGTCGGCACGGCGACAGCCTACGCGCGGTGGTCCGGGGCGGGGGACGGCTGCTCCGCGACGGGGGACGGCACCGGCGCCTCGACGGGGCCGCCCGGGTCGGCGGGCCCGGCGCCCAGCGGCTGCGCGACCCGCTCCCGCCCCCGGTGGCGGGCGCGCGCCGCGACGAGCACGATCGCGGTGACGACGGCGCCGAGGACGAGCGCGGCGGCGAGCCACGGCAGCAGCACGCCCGCCACGACGAGCAGGCCGGAGGCGAACCGGACGAGCCCCTCCCAGCCCGCGGCCACGCCGCTGGAGAAGTCGTCGGGGCCGGCCTCCGGCGCGATGCCCTCGGAGAGCAGCTCGACCGTGAGCGTCGAGAAGTCCACCTGCTCCACGAGCCGGTCGCGCTGCGTTGTGAGGCTGTCGAGCTCGGCCTGCCGGGTCGTGAGCTCCGATTCGATGGTGATGAGGTCGGCCGTGTGCGCGGCCTCGGCGAGCAGCGCGAGCAGCCGGTCGACGGACGCCTGGAGGGCCTCGATCCGCGCGTCGAGGTCCTGCCGCTGTTCGGTCACGTCCGACGCGTCGAGCTGCACGGACGTCACGTCGCCGAGCTCGCGCAGGTCGGCGAGCACCCGGTCGAAGTCGTCCGCGGGGATGCGCACGACGAGCGTCGCCCGCGCCTGCTGCGTTCCAGTGCCCGGCGTCTCGGTGCGGCTCTCGACGCGCCCGCCGGCCCGGTCCACGATGTCCGCCGTCTCGGTCGCCGTCCCGATCGGGTCGTCCACCGTCACGGCGAGCCATCCGGTGGTGATGACGCTCCGGTCCCCTGGAGCGTCGACGACCTGGTCCTCGCCGAACTGGTCCTCGTCGCGCGGCGCCACGCCCTCGCCGCCGGAGGGCTCCTCGACGCCCACGTCGGGCTGCGGCATCGCGCCGGAGTCGTCGGCGCCGCCCTCGGACGAGCCCAGGCTGCACCCGCTCAGCAGGAGGAGGGAGAGCGCGGCGGAGACCGCGAGGGTGGCGCGTCGTCGCATCATGCGGTCACGGTACTCCCGCGCGAGGACCCGGCGTCTGGAGGCGGCCTGCGAGTCCGGTCACGATCCGGTTGCGCTCGCTGCGGCCCCGAGGCGGGGTCAGCGGGCGGGCGCGTCGCCGTAGAACTGCCCGTGGTAGCCGAGCAGCACGGGATGCGGCAGTTCGGCGCGCGCGACCTCGGTGAAGGTGGCCGCGTCGAGGACGAGCAGGAAGGACGTGCCGGCGGAGGCGTCGAGGACCACGGACAGGATCACCCCGTCGTCCTCGGCGACGCGGCCGGGGCGGCCGACGAACACGCCCTCGCCGGGGTAGCAGTCCGCCTCGTGCCACGTCGCCGCCCGCCCGTTCCCGACGTCGACCTTGACGAGCTGGTCGTAGAACCCGCGTTCGCCCTGCAGTCCCACGCCGTAGACGAATCGCAGGCGGGGGCTCGTGTTCAGCGCGGCGTAGTCGATGCTCGGCAGCTCGATGGCCGTCGGGGACAGCACCTCCGCGCGGATCCGACGGGCCTGCCGGCCCCCCGACGCGTCGAGCGGGATGCGGAGGCGGCGGAGCGTGCCCGGCGGGATCCGCACGTCGGGCTCGGCGAGCCGGTGGAGGTAGAACGACTCGATGACGGCCGCGTCGTCGTAGGCGACGAGGTCGATGACGACCGAGCCGTCCTCGTCGTCGTAGGCGTTGACGTGGTGGAAGGCGAAGAACGGGTCCGCGACGACCGTCCGCACGTGCCGGCCGCTCTCGCGGTCGAACACGTGGACGCGCGTTCCCCGCTCCGGCTTCCACCGGAAGTTCTCGATGTACGGCCGGAGCCACAGCAGGAGCGACATCGGGTTCACCACGAGCGGGAACTCGACGAGGAGCAGGTGCCGCTCGGACATGCCGAACGAGTGGATGTAGGACGGCTCCCGCACGGGCCGCGAGGCCATCGTCGCGCCATCCAGCACCCCGGGTTCCCGGGTGTCGACGCGACGGAAGACGTAACTGCTGACCGCCCCGTAGCGCGTCACGAGGTTGATCGCCTCGTGACGGTCCTCGTCCAGGTGCGGGTGCACGGTCGTCATGCGCCCGAAGTCCGACCTGTCCCATCCGGCCACGCCGACCGTGCGGAGCGTCTCGGGATCGAACTCGACCTGGATCGGCGTCTCGGCCAGCGCCAGGTAGTGCTCCGCGATGCGCGCGATGTTGACCTTGGCGCTGTCGGTGACCTTCGGGTCGAAGACGGCCATGGCGCGCGCGAACAGCGACCGGCACGGATCGGTGGCGAACTCGGGGTACGCGATGCGGCCCTCGTCGCGAGCGGCACGGTACGACTCCGTCTCGAGGAACCGGTTGGCGTACGAGACCCGTCCGCCGTCGATCGTGAACCGGTGCAGCATCGCGAGCCCGTCGAACCAGTGCCGATAGCGTTGCGAGCCGACCTGGAAGGTGCCGGGCCCGTTGCGGAGCAGCGATCCGGTGAGCCAGCCGGGCAGCTCGCCGCGGACCGGCACGTCGTCGAGCGTGACCTCGGGGCTCTCGCCGAAGCCGTGGACCGCGTGGCTCGCCGTCATCCCGCCACCGCGTCCATCGACGAGTCGCGCGTGCGCCGCGCCGAGCGGCTGCCCCGCGTGCCCCGAGCGGCCTGCGCGGCCGACGCCCGCCCGATGAGCGCCGCCGCGATCTTGCCCGACGCGAGCACCGCGGGGATGCCCGCGCCGGGATGCGTGCCGGCCCCGACGAGGTAGAGGCCGTCGACGCGCGCCGAGCGGTTGTGCGGGCGGAACCACCCGGACTGGAAGAGCGTGGGCTGCAGTGAGAAGGCGGCGCCGTGCGGCGTGTTGAGCACGTCGCGGAAGTGCTCGGGGCCGATCGCGTGCTCCACCGTCAGGTGCGCGGCGAGCCCCGGCAGGTACCTCCGGTCGAGCACCTCGACCACGAGGTCGCGGATGCGACGGGCCGAGGCCGCCGGGACCTCCTCCCCGTCGTCGATGGGCGGGGCGGCCACGAGCACGTACATGGCCTCGCACCCCTCGGGAGCGACCGACGGATCGGTCCGAGTCGGCAGGTGCACGTAGAGGAAGAGGTCGTCGGCCGTGAGACCCTCGCCGCCCTCCGCGCGGCCCCTCCTCGAGCGCGCGAAGACCCGGCCGAGCACGCGACGGGAATCGCCCGTGAGCAGCAGGTTGTGGTGCGCGAGCGGCGTCGCGGGCCAGGTCCGGTCGGCGCCGAGGTACAGGACGTGGAGGGACATGCTCGGCCGCGCCGGCCGAAGGCTTCGCGCGACCGCGCCCCCCGGCGGATCGAGCAGCTGTTCGTACGTGTACGCCGGATCGGCGTTCGAGACCACCACGTCGGCCTCGCGCTCGCTGCCGTCCGCGAGCCGGACGCCGACCACGCGCCCGTCCCGCACGAGGATCCGGTCGACCGCGCTGCCGCACTCGATGCGCCCGCCGAGGCGCTCGAGCAGCGACCCGAGGGCGTCGACGACCGCGGCTGTGCCCCCGACGGCGTAGTGCACGCCCCATCGCCGCTCGAACTCGACGATGAGGGCGTAGAGCGCGGGGGTGCGCGCCGGATGGCCGCCGATGAGGAGCGGGTGGAAGGCCAGCGCGCGCCGCAGGAACGGATCCCGGATGCACGTGTCCACCAGGCGCTGCACGCCGAGCGCCGCCCGGTGGCGGAGGAGGAACGGCAGCATCCGCAGCATCACGTGCAGCTGCATCATCGGTCGCTCCGTGTACGGGTAGAACGCGTCGAAGATCCGGCTGATGCGCCCGCTCAGGCGCGTGTAGCCGTGCTCGTCCCCGGGGCTGCGCCGCGCGACCTCCTGCCGCATGCGCTCGGGGTCGGCGTGGAAGTCGAAGTGCGTGCCGTCGGCGTCGAACGCCCGGTAGAACGGGTCGAGCGGGACCAGCCGCACGTGGTCCTCCAGTCGCTCGCCCGCGAGCGCGAACAGCTCGTCGAACATGAACGGCGCCGTCAGCACCGTCGGGCCCCCGTCGAAGCGGAATCCGTCGAGCTCGTAGAGGTACGCGCGGCCGCCGATGCGCTCGCGCTGCTCGAGCACGGTGACCTCGTGCCCCGCGGCGGCGAGGCGGATCGCGGCGGCCAGGCCGCCGAAGCCGCTCCCGATGACGACCGCACGCATGGCTGCACGATAGCCGCCCGCCTGTGAAGTCGCCTCGGAGCGGCTCGGGATCAGCCGTGGTCCGGATCGCGTCCCGTGCGCTCGCCCGACTCGAGGGTCGCGATGGCGGCGACGTCCTCCTCGTCGAGCCGGAACGAGAACACGTCGAGGTTCTCGGCGATGCGATCGGGGCTCGAGGCCTTCGGGATCACGATGATGCCCTGCATGACGTGCCAGGCGAGCACGACCTGCGCGACCGATCGGCCGTGCTTCGCGGCGATGGGTTCGAGGACCGGGTCGCCGAGCACACGGCCGCGAGCGAGCGGCGACCAGGCCTGGGTGCGGATGCCGAGGCGCTCGTGAACGGCGCGGAGCTCGCGCTGCGGCAGCCACGGATGCAGCTCGACCTGGTTCACCACGGGCGCGACGCCCGTCTCGTCGATGAGCCGCTCGAGGTGGTGGGCGTGGAAGTTGGAGACGCCGATCGACGACACCCGTCCCTCCTCGCGGAGCCGCACGAGTGCGCGCCACGTGTCCACGTACCGATCCCGCGAGGGCACCGGCCAGTGGATGAGGTACAGGTCGAGCACGTCGAGGCCGATCCGCCGCATCGAGTCGTCGAATGCGCGCAGGGTCGCGTCGTACCCGTGGTCGTCGTTCCACACCTTGCTCGTGAGGAACACCGCGTCGCGCGGGAGGCCGCACTCGCGCACGGCCGCGCCCGCCTCGGCCTCGTTGCCGTACAGCGCGGCGGTGTCGAGGTGGCGGTAGCCGAGCTCGATCGCGGTGAGCGCGAGCCGCGTCGCGTCCGCTGCGGGGACCTTGTACATGCCGTAGCCGACCTGGGGGATGCGGCGTCCGTCGGTGAGCGCGATGGTCGGTGCGAGGTGCGGATGCGGCATCCGTTCGGCCTTTCGTCGGGGGCGGCGCGGGCGGAGCGGGGCGTCAGCTCGGCGTGACGGCCACCGGCTCGGTGTCGGGGATGGGGCTGGCGTCGCGGCCTCGGAGGTCGGGATGCCAGCGGCGGGCGAGTGCGGGCACGACGAAGCCGAGGAAGGCGAGGACGCCCGCGGCCCAGAAGGCGCCGACCGCGTCGAAGCCGTCGATCAGGAAGCCGGCGAGGGCCGAGCCGAGGGCGGCGCCGATGAGCTGTCCCGTCCCGACCCAGCCGTACGCCTCGGCCGTGTCGGAGAACTTCACGCTCGCCGACACGATCGCGAAGAGCACGGCGAGCGCGGGCGCGATGCCGATCCCCGCGATGAAGAGCGTCGCCGCGAGCCACCAGAAGTCCATCGAGAACGCGGCGAGCGCGGTGCCGGCGAACACGATGAACATGCGGCGCGCGGTGGACCATGGGCCGATCGGCACGTGGCCGAGGCCGAGCCCGCCCGCGAGGCTGCCGATCGAGAAGATCGCCAGCACGATCCCGGCCTCGGCGCCGCCGTGGCCGAACGCGGCCACGACGCCGGCTTCGATCGCCGCGCACGCGCCGATGAGCAGGAACCCGACGACGGTGGCGAGCAGCACGGGCGGCCGGGTCAGCACCTTGCCGAAGGCGCGCTTCGAGCGCGGGATGCGCACGCGGCCGAGCTCGGGCGAGGAGATGAACCAGGTGCCGCCGATCACCATGAGCGCGGCGGCGAGCAGGATGCCCCACACGGTGCCGACCTGCGTCGAGACGAACGTGGTGACGACGGGGCCGACGACCCAGATGATCTCCTGCGCGGAGGCGTCGAGCGAGAACAGCGGGGTGAGCTGGCGCGAGTTCACCATCTTGGGGTAGATCGTGCGCACGGCGGGCTGGACCGGCGGGGTGGCCAGGCCGCACACGAGGCCGATCGCCATGTACATGGGCACGGTGAGCGGCAGCACGCCGATCGCGATGACGGCGGCGGTGCAGACGACGAGCGTGAGGATCAGCACGGGACGCATCCCGAAGCGGCCCATGAGCCGGCTGGTGAGCGGCCCCGCGACGGCCTGCCCCATCGAGGTCGCGGCGAGCACGAGGCCCGCGGCGCCGTATGACCCGGTCTGCCGCTCGACGTGCAGGAGGAACGCGAGCGAGAGCATGCCCGACGGGAACCGTGCGGTCAGCTGGGCGGCGATGATGCGAGCCACGCCCGGCGTCTTCAGCAGATCGGTGTAGCTGCCCACCCTGCGACTCTACCGATGCGAACGATGTTCGTACGCCGGCAGCCGGGCATCAGTCTGACGCTATATAACGTACAACTGATAGGATGTCGCCGTGCACGCGTTCGACGTCCTCGGCGACCCGGTGCGCCGCCGCATCCTCGACCTGCTGGCCGGCGGCGAACGGCCGGCGGGCGCCGTCGTCGCGGTCGTGGCCGACGAGTTCGGCATCTCGCAGCCCGCCGTGTCGCGCCACCTGCGGATCCTCCGCGAGCAGGGGTTCGCCACCGTGCGGGCCGAGGGCGCTCGCCGCATCTACGCGCTCGAGCGCACGGGCGTCGACGCGGCAGCCGCCGAACTCGACCGGTACCGGCGGTTCTGGTCGCAACGGCTCGACGCGCTGCACACCGAGGTGGCACGCGGGCGGCGTGCCCGACGGAAGGACGCATGATGGCCGTGACCGGCGAGATCCTGACCGATGATCCGGGCTTCGAGCTGCGATTCGACGAGGTGTACGACACCGACGCCGACGACCTCTGGGAGGCGATCACCACGCCCGCCCGACTGGGCCGCTGGATGGCCGACTACCGCGGCGACCTCCGTCTCGGCGGCCGGTGGCAGGCCCTCACGCGCGGCGGCGACGTCTACTGCGACGGCGAGGTCACCGCGTGCGAGCGGCCGCACGGCTTCGCCACCACCTGGACGGTCGTCGGCCAGCCGATGTCGCTGCTGACGGTGCGGCTCGAGCCCGTCGACGCCGGCCGCACGCGGCTGCGCCTCCGGCACGAGCGCGTCACACGACCCGACTACGGTCCGGGATGGCACACCTACCTCGAGAGCCTCGCCTGGCACCTCGCCGACCCGGGCGCGCCGAAGGACCGGGACCGTTGGGACCGCCGCTTCGCCGAGCTCGAACCGGGCTACGCGGCCAGGCTCGCGGCGCTCACTCCGCCAGCGCCCTGACGATGCGCTTGACCGAGACGGTCTCGGCCGTGCGCAGCTCCTGGGCGAACAGGCCGACGCGCAGCTCCTCGAGCAGCCAGCGCACGCGCACCAGGCGCGGCTCCGCCTCCGGGTCGACGGGGATCGTGCCGCCGGCCTTCTCGTAGGCGGTCCGCGCCTGGTCGAACTCGGTGAGCCACTGCCGGTCGCGGCCCGGGTTGTCCGGCATGCGCTGCACGCGCACCGTGATCGCCTCGAGGTAGCGCGGCAGGTGCCGCAGCCGCTCGAGGCCGGTGGCCGAGACGAAGCCGGATGGCACGAGCGCCTCGAGCTGCGACCGCGCGTCGGCGAGCGCCGACATGAGCTGCAGGCTGGACGCCTTCGAGATCGCCCGGTCGGCGTCGCGAGCGGCGACGAGGATCCTGGACACGAGCGACACCGTCTCGAACATCCGGTCCATGACGCTCGCCGACACCGCGTCGCGCACGGCCTCGAACTCGGTGCGCGTGCGTACGAGCCCGTCCGGATGGCGGGCGCGCAACTCGGCGTCGACGACGGCGGCGAGGCAGTCGTCGAGGAGTGCGCGCGGCCCGGCGTACGCGGTCGAGGCGAGGGCGAGCTTCTCCTGGTTCGACAGGTGCTCCTGCACGTAGGCCACGGGCGACGGCGTCGCGAGCACCAGCAGGCGACGGATGCCGCGGCGCGAGGCCCGGTCGCGCTCCTCGGCGGTCGGCACGAGCCGGAGCGCCACCGAGGCGCCCTCGTCCACGAGGGCCGGGTAGGCGCGCACGACGTTGCCCGCCTGGCGCGTGTCGACGTGGTCGGGGATCGACTCCCACTCCCACGACGTGACGCCGACCTGCTCGGCGAACGCCGGCGCGGCCGGGGAGGCCGGGGCGCGCCCGCTCGGCCGGGGGCGGCCCGCGCCGCGCTCGGGAGCGCCGTCGCCGGAGCCCGCGACCGGGGTCTCCGCTCGCCCGTCGCCGCCGCGCCCGCGACTCGGTCCACGCCCGCCCTCGGCGAACGTGGACGCCACCGCACGACTCGCCCGGTCGGCGAGCCGGCGCTGCAGCGATCCGAGGTCCTTGTCGTCGCCGGCCGCGCGCCCGCGCTCGTCGACCGCGCGGAAGGTCACCCGCAGGTGAGGCGGCAGCCGGTCGAGGTCGAAGTCCTCGGCGGTCACGGGAGCGTAGGTCAGGCGCTTGATCACGCCCGCGACCTGCTCGGCGAACGGCGGACGCGGCTCCCCGGACTCCGGGCCGGCCGGCAGCTCGCCCGAGATCTTCGCGGCCCACTCGGCGGCGGGCACCACCTGCCGGCGCAGCACCTTCGGGAGGGTGCGGAGCATCGCCGTGATGAGCTCGTCGCGCAGGCCGGGCACCTGCCAGTCGAAGCCTGCCGGCTCGAGCCGGGGCAGGAGCACGAGCGGGACGAGCACGCTCACGCCGTCGTCCTCGGCGCCGGGCTCGAACCGGTAGCGGAGCGTGAGCGTCTGATCGCCCTGGCGCCAGCGGTCGGGGAATCCGCCGTCGGTCGAGAGCTCCTCGTCGCCGACGAGGTCGGCGGCCGACATCGTGAGCAGGTCGGGACGGCGACGGTGCTCGGCGCGCCACCAGCGCTCGAACGCGCGCGCGTCCGTGGCATCCGCGGGCAGCCGCTGCTCGTAGAAGGCGACGACCGCCTCGTCGCCGCCGAGCACGTCGCGCCGACGCGTGCGCTCCTCGAGCTCGCCGAGCTCGCGCCGCAGCTCGCGGTTGCTGCGCACGAACGAGTAGACGCGCTGGTCGAGCCGACTCCAGTCCCAGTCCTCCTCGACGAGCGCGTGCCGGATGAACAGCTCGTGCGCGAGCGCCGCGTCGATGCGCGCGAGCTGCACGCGCCGCTTGGGCACGATCACCACCCCGAACAGCGTCACCTTCTCGTCCGCCACCGCCGAGCCCTGCCGGCGCTCCCAGCGAGATTCGGAGTACGAGCGCTTCGCGAGCGGACCGGCGAGCTGCTCCGCCCATGCCGGGTCGATCGCGGCTGCGGTGCGGGCGAACAGCCGGCTGGTCTCGACGAGCTCGGCGGCCATGATCGCGGCCGGCGGCTTCTTCGCGAGCGCGGAGCCCGGGAACACGACGAAGCGCGCGTTGCGGGCGCCGGCGAACTCGGCCTGCTGGCGTCGGCCGCGCCGCTCCGCCTCGCGCTGTCCGCCGGCGCCGCCGCGTCCGCTCGAGGTGCGGCTGTCGTCGCGGATCCCGATCTGCGACAGCAGGCCCGCGAGCAGCGACCGGTGGATGCCGTCGGGATTCGGCGCGGCCGCCTCCGTCGCGACGTGCAGGCCGAGCGGCTTCGCGAGCCGCACGAGCTGGCGGTAGAGGTCCTGCCACTCGCGCACGCGCAGGTAGTTGAGGAATTCGGTGCGGCACATGCGTCGGAACGCGCTGCCCGAGAGCTCGCGCTGCTGCTGCTCGAGGTGGTTCCAGAGGTTGAGCAGCGTCAGGAAGTCGCTCGTCGGGTCGACGAACCGCGCGTGCATCGCGTCGGCCTGCTCGCGGCGCTCGAGCGGTCGCTCGCGCGGGTCCTGGATCGTGAGCCCGGCGACGATCGCGAGCACCTCGCGGCTCACGCCCTGCGACTTCGACTCGAGCACCATGCGCGCGAACCTCGGCTCGATCGGCAGGCGCGCGAGCTGCCGGCCGATGCGGGTGAGCTGCGGCCCGCGATCCGGTGGTCGAGCCGCGCCCGGCGGAGCCGGATGCGCGTCGAGTCCCGCGTCATCGATCGCCCCCAGCTCGCGCAGCAGTTCCACGCCGTCTCGGATGCCGCGCGCATCGGGCCGGGTCAGGAACGGGAAGTCCTCGACCGCGCCGAGCCCGAGCGAGGCCATCTGCAGGATGACCGCGGCGAGGTTCGTGCGCAGGATCTCGGGGTCGGTGAACTCCGGCCGCTTGCCGAAGTCGTCCTCGGAGTAGAGGCGGATGGCGATGCCCTCGCTCGTGCGGCCCGAGCGACCCGATCGCTGGTTCGCCGACGCCTGCGAGATCGGCTCGATCGGCAGCCGCTGCACCTTCGACCGCACCGAGTAGCGGCTGATGCGCGCCGTGCCCGCGTCGACGACGTACCGGATGCCCGGCACCGTGAGGCTCGTCTCGGCGACGTTCGTCGCGAGCACCACCCGCCGGCGGAGCCCCGCGACCTTCGACGGCTCGAACACGCGGTGCTGGTCGGCCGACGACAGTCGGCCGTACAGCGGCAGCACCTCGGTCTCGCCGCCGCGCCGGGCTCCCCGGCCGGTCGTGTAGTGCGCGCGCACGGCGGCCTCGGCGTCGCGGATCTCGCTCTCGCCCGAGAGGAACACGAGCACGTCGCCCGACGACTCGCGCTCGAGCTCGTCGAGCGCGTCGAGGATGCCCTGCTGCACGTCGCGGTCCTCGGCCGCCGCCCCCTCGTCGTCGGCGTCCTCGCCGGAGCCCGAGCCGGCCGACTCCGCCACGAGCGGCCGGTACCGGATCTCGACCGGATAGGTGCGGCCGGAGACCTCGATGATCGGCGCCGGCTCGCCCGCGGCATCCGCGAAGTGCCTCGCGAAGCTCTCGGGGTCGATCGTCGCGCTCGTGATGATCACGCGCAGGTCGGGGCGGCGGGGCAGCAGTCGCTTGAGGTAGCCGAGCAGGAAGTCGATGTTGAGGCTGCGCTCGTGGGCCTCGTCGATGATGATCGTGTCGTACCGCCGGAGTTCGCGGTCGCGGTGGATCTCGTTCAGCAGGATGCCGTCGGTCATGACCTTGATGCGCGTCGACTCGCCCACTCGATCGGTGAAGCGCACCTGGTAGCCGACGAGCCCGCCGAGCTCGGCGCCGAGCTCGTCGGCCACGCGCTCGGCGATCGTGCGCGCGGCGATGCGGCGCGGCTGGGTGTGCGCGATCGACTCGCGTCCGAGCTCGAGGCAGATCTTCGGGAGCTGGGTCGTCTTGCCCGACCCGGTGGCGCCCGCGACGATGACGACCTGGTGGTCGCGGATGGCGCGAGCGATGTCGTCGCGTCGACCGCTCACCGGCAGCTCGGCCGGGAAGGTGATCGCGGGGATCGGCAGGGGGGCGCGCTCGGACATCAGCCCTCCATCGTATGGGCGGATGCCGCCTCGGCGCGTGGGACGCCGGATGCGGTGACGTCCGCTTCGCGACGGGCGAACAGGGGAGGGATCTTCCAGCCTGGCGGTGTTGCATTGCCGCATGACGCAGACATCGACCTCGGTGCCCCGAGTCCGCCTGAACGACGGCAACGAGATCCCGCAGCTCGGGTTCGGCGTGTTCCTCGTCGACCCGCCCGAGACCGAGCGGATCGTGGCCGACGCGCTCGAGGTGGGCTACCGCCACATCGACACGGCCCGCATCTACGACAACGAGGAAGGGGTGGGGCGCGCCCTCGCCGCATCCGGGATCCCGCGCGAGGACCTGTACGTCACCACGAAGCTCTGGAACTCCGACCAGGGCACGCAGTCGGCGCTCGACGCGTTCGATGCGAGCCTCGAGCGGCTCGGCCTCGACTACGTCGACCTGTACCTGATCCACTGGCCGGTCCCCTCCAGGGACCGGTACGTCGAGAGCTGGACGGCGCTGGAGCGGATCCGCGAGTCGGGCCGGGCCCGCTCGATCGGCGTCTCGAACTTCCTCGCCCCGCACCTGAAGCGCCTCATCGACGAGACGGGCGTCGCGCCCGCGATCGACCAGATCGAGCTGCACCCCGCCCACCAGCAACCCGAGACCACGGCCTTCGCCGCCGACCACGGGATCGCCATCGAGTCGTGGGGTCCGCTGGGGCAGGGGAAGTACCCGCTGCTCGAGATGGGCGAGGTGACGGATGCCGCGACCGCGCACGGCAAGAGCCCGGCCCAGGTCGTCATCCGATGGCACCTCCAGCGTGGGTTCATCGTCTTCCCGAAGTCGAACCGGCGCGAGCGGATGGCGGAGAACTTCGACGTGTTCGACTTCGAGCTGTCGGATGCGGAGATGCAGCGGATCACCGCGCTCGAGCGCGCCGGCCGCGTGGGTCCGGACCCGGCGCACTTCGGCTGAACCCCGCGCAGGCGGCCCGGAACCGCGCCGCTCGCGCGGGCTCCGGGCGCCGGCGGGCCGGGGCGGACGGGCGCGACACGCCCGGGATGCAAGCCCGATTTGCCGAGCCCCACGCCAGCCCGTAGATTCTTTCTTGTCGCCACGGCGGAGCGGAGAGCGAGAAGCTCCCGGCCGCGAAGACGACAGTCTTAGCCAAACAGCCTCGAAGGCGCATATTGCGACTCGGTTGCTTCAAGCCTAAGATGACTACTCCACTCCCTAGTGAACCGCAGGCCTCGAGCGTGCGGTCGCCGGCTGCGAAGCCCCGGGTCTTCGGCCTCAGGGCGGAAACCGAGCCGGGAGTGGTACAGTAGAGAGGTTGCCCTGGGGGCAGGCCGCGAGGCCGTGACCCGGGTGCGTCCGTTCCTTGAGAACTCAACAGCGTGCACTATGTTCAATGCCAATTTTTGAACCTCGT
>NZ_JBBBDX010000011.1:0-87539 GCF_037199545.1 Agromyces sp. CCNWLW213
AGGAACGACGGAGCAGCCCGCCGCTCGTGGGTTCGGGGGGGGGCGGCGGGCGGCGCCCCCCCCCCCCCGGGCCTGGAGGACGGGTGCGGCCGCACCGCCATTCTGCGCGCGGCCGCACCCGATCGGAACGGATCAGCCGTTGAGGATGTCCTCGATCTTCTGGTCGGCCTCCTCGGCGAGCGCCTGGACGTCGCCGCCCTGCGCGATCTTCACGAAGAGGTCCTGCAGGATGCCGGCGGCCTCCACGTCGGCCCACTTCGGCGATGCCGGGGTGAGCTTCGCGTTGCCCGCGGCCGCCGCGATCGCCTGGGCGACCTCGTCGGTGCCGAGCGTGTCGGCGAGCGAGAGCTTCGCGGGGACGAGGCCGTTCTCGCCGTAGATCGTCTGGAACTCGTCGGAGAGGATGATCTTCATCGCGTCGAGGGCCAGCTCGGGGTGCTGCGACTTCGCCGAGATGCCGATGTTCGAGCCGCCGGCGAAGACCTGCGCCGCGCCGCCGTCCTTGCCCGGGAGGGCGTAGACGCCGAGGTTGGCCTCCTCCTCGGGGCAGCCGGGGGTCTCGGCGTCGGCCGGGGCGAGGATCGACCACTTGACCCAGCTCGGGGCCGACAGCTGCAGCGTGGTGCCGTCGCAGTACCCGACCTGCGGGTTGGTCTCCTGGCCGTCCTTCGGCGCACGCGACGCCTCGGTCATGACCTGCTGGACCTGCTCGAGGCCCGCGACCGACTCGTCGCTCGAGAGCTGCGCGTCCCACTCCTCACCGTCGGGCACGGCGACCTCGCCGCCGTTCTCCCAGATGTAGGGCAGGGCGTTGTACCAGTCCTGGCCGGGCCACCAGATGCCCGACTTGCCCGGGTTGTCGTTCGCGAGCTGGATGCCCTGCTCGATGTACTGGTCAAGCGTCGTGGGCGCCTCGAGGCCGGATGCCGCGAGCGCGTCCTTCTTGTAGAAGACCAGGCGCGAGCCCGAGTAGAGCGGCGCCGCGTAGAACTTGTCGTCGTAGGAGCCCGCCTCGACGAAGCCGGGGAGCAGGTCGTCGCCGCCGAGCTCGTCGTAGTGCTCGGTGAGGTCGAGGAACGCGCCCGCGGAGGTGAACGCGGCCGCCTGCGTGTTGCCGACCTCGACGATGTCGGGGCTGTCGGAGCCCGAGAGGCTCGTAGTGAGGCGGTCGACCAGGCCGTCCCACGACTGCTCCTCGATGACCAGCGTGGAGCCCGGGTGCTCCTCCTCGAACGTCTCGACCAGGTAGTCGCGCGCTTCGTCGGGGGTATCGGTGCCGACCAGCCAGACGCGGATCTCGGCGCCCTCGTCGGAGGCGGCGTCGCTTCCGGTGGTGGCGCAACCGGCGAGGGTGAGCGCAGCAGCGGCGCCGAGCGCCGCGATGCCGAGTTTCCTCATTGCAGGGTTCCTTTCGATGGGACGGGGGGTGGGTGCGGGGTGCGGCCCACCCGTGGTGCGGGGTGGGCCTGCTAGGAGACCCCGAGTTGTCCGGACAGGACCATGACGGCCGCGCCGCGCAGGACGATGTCCTGCCCGTGCGCGGTCATCCGGAGCCTCAGATCACGGTGGTGTTCCGCCATGGTCCGGTTCCGGAGCGTCTCGACGGCCGCCTCGAGCAGCGGTCCGTCAAGCAGTTCCGTCGGTCCGCTGAGCACGACCTCGGAGAGGTTGAGCGCACCGACGACGGGGGCGAGCACGATGCCGAGACGTCGGCCCGCCTCCCGCAGGGTCTCTTCGCGAGCGGATGCCGCGGCATCCGTCGTGCCGAGCCGTTCGAGCTCGGCGGTGAGCCGCGGCACGGCGAGCCACGACTCGAGGCATCCGTGCTTGCCGCACGCGCAGCGCGGCCCGCCGTCGGTGCCGACGACGACGTGGCCGATCTCGCCCGCGGCCGAGCCGGCGCCGAGCACGGGGCGGCCGCCGACGATCAGCCCGGCGCCGACGCCGTGGCCCACCTTGACGAGGACGAGGTCGCCGGGAGCGGTCGCGTGCTCGGCGAGCACCGCGACGTTGGCGTCGTTGGCGACGTGCACGGGCAGGTGGAACGCCCCGGCGAGGCGCTCCTGGAGGGGCACGTCGGTCCAGCCGAGGTTCGGGGCCGAGCGGACGACGCCGTTCGGCTCGACGACGCCGGGCGAGCCGACGCCGATGCCGAGCACGCGCGCGGTCGTGAGGGCGAGCAGCCCGTCGAGGAGCTCGACGATGAGGTCGACCGCGCGATCGCCGGTGGCGCCGTCGAGCGCGACCTCGGCTCGCGCGACGACGCCGCCGTCGAGGTCGAGCACCGCGCCGCGGAAGCGGGTGTGCTCGGAGAGGTCGAGTGCGACCACGTGGATGCCTCCGCGATCGACGTCGATCAGGGTCGCGGGCTTGCCCGGGCGGGCGTCCTCGCGCTGGCCGAGCTCGACGACGAGGCCCTCGGCGATGAGCTCGGCGACGAGGTCGGAGACCGTGACGCGGGTCAGGCGCGTCTCGCGCGCGACATCCGCCCGGCTCTGCGCCCCCTGCGTGTAGAGCGTCTGGAGCACGAGCGAGCGGTTGTGGCTGCGCGCATGCTCGGGCAGCACCTTGCCGGAGGCCCGGAGCGCGCGTTCGGCGAACAGCGGGGCCGCCCCGCTCGTCGTGGGCGCCTGCGGCTGGGGGCGTGTGGTCTCCGTCGCGGTCACGTTTGTTAGTAAACCTTACGAACAAACCCCGCGCAAGCGTTCGTTACCCACCCGTGACCTGTCGCGCCGCAGGTGCTCCCGAGCAGGGCGAACCCCGCGCGTCTCAGCGGCGGACGGAGGCCGCGTCGCGCCCGGGGGCGTGCGCGGCCGCCGCGGAGGCGGCATCCCGGCGCCCGCCGATCGCCCGCAGCGCGAACAGGATCGCCGCGAGGTCGACGAACTCCTGCAGGAGGGCTCCGGCCGTGGCGGGGATGAAGCCGAACGCGGCGACGAGCATCAGGCCGACGCTCACGACGATGCCGAGCCAGATGCTCTGCAGGGCGATCCGCACCGTGTCGCGTCCGATCTCGACGGCCTTCGCGGTGCGTGAGACCTCGTCGACCAGGATCACCGCGTCGGCCGACTCGCTCGCGGCGGTGGCCCCGCGCGCGCCCATCGCGATGCCCACGTCGGCCGCGGCGAGCACCGGGGCGTCGTTGACGCCGTCGCCGACCATGATGACCGGCCGCTCGGTGATCGCGGCCACCTCGTGCACCTTGTCGGCGGGCAGGCACTCGGCGCGCACGCGCTCGATGTCGAGCTCCGCGGCGATGTGGTCGGCGGTCGCCTGCGCGTCGCCCGTGAGCATCATCGTGTGGCGCACCCCGAGGCGCTCGAGTCGCAGCAGGGTCTCGCGCGCGTCGTCCCGGAGCCGGTCGCGCGCCAGCAGGGCGCCCGCGTACCGGCCGTCGACGGCGACGTACACTGCGAGCTCGCCCGGCGCGATGCCGGTCCGGCGCGCCCCGGGTGCGTGCTCGAGGACGAACGCGTACTTGCCGACGATCACCTCCCGGCCACCGATCCGCGCGACGACGCCGTTCGTCGCCGCCTCCCGGGCGCTCTCCGCCTCGACGAGGCGCAGACCTCGCGCGGTCGCGGCGTCGATCATCGAGGCCGCGAGCACGTGCGACGAATACTGCTCGGCGGATGCCACGAGCGCGAGCAGGCCGTCGGCGTCGAACCCGGGCTCGGGACGGATCGCGACGAGCTCGGGCGCACCGTGCGTCAGCGTGCCGGTCTTGTCGAAGACGGCCGTTCGCGCCTTCGCGAGCTGCTCGAGCACTCCCCCGCCCTTGACGATGACGCCGTTGCGCGCGGCGCGGCTCATGCCGCCGATGAACGCGACCGGCGCGGCGATGAGGAGCGGGCACGGCGTGGCGAGCACGAGCACCTCGGCGAACCGCACCGGGTCGCCGGAGACCCACCACGCGAGGCCCGCGAGCAGCAGCGAGAACACCGTGAACGGCACCGCGTAGCGATCGGCCAGGCGGACGACGGGCGCCTTGCTCGCCGCCGCACCGGCGACCAGCGCGACGATCTGCTGGTACTGGCTGTCGGCCGCCCGGGCCGACGCGGTCATCTGCACGGCGAGGTGACCGTTGACCGACCCGCTCAGCAGCTCGTCGCCGGCGTGCTTCTCGACCGGGAGGCTCTCGCCCGTGATCGAGGACTCGTCGACCGAGGTCTCGGCCGAACGCAGCGTGCCGTCGACCGGCACGATCTCGCTCGGGCGCACCAGCAGCACGTCGCCCGGCTGCACGTCGTCGATGGGCACGTCGACGAAGTGGTCGTCGACGACGCGGTGCGCGTGCTGCGGCGCCCGCGCGAGCAGCGCGTCGAGCTCGCGCTTGGCGCGCCGGCCCGCGTAGTCCTCGAGCGCCTCGCCGCCCGTGAGCATGAGCACCACGATGATCGACGCGACGTACTCCCCCACCAGCACCGTGGCCACGATCGCCGTGACCGCGAGCAGGTCGAGCCCCCAGTGCCCGCGCAGCAGGTCGCGGACCATCCCGATCGCCTGCCACGCCGCGACGCCGAGCGCGTAGGTGCTGAAGATCCACGCGACCAGCCAGCCCGCACCGGCGAGCGCCAGCACCGCTCCCAGGAGTCCGATCGCGAGCGTGAGCGCGACGGCCGGGTAGCGGCGCACGAGACGGATGCCGCGGGCCATGCCCCCATCCTCCCCGATGCGGCGCCGATGCCGGCCCGGGCACGGCGAAGGGGTCGGATGCCGCGGCATCCGACCCCTTCGAACGAGAGCGTCGAGGCTCAGGCGGCCAGGCGCGCCTTGAGGTTCGCGTCGATCGTGTCGAGGAACTGCTCGGTCGTCTGGTACTCCTGCTCGGGACCGACGAGGAGCGCGAGGTCCTTGGTCATCGCGCCGGACTCGACCGTCGTGATCACGACGTCCTCGAGCGTGTGCGAGAAGTCGATGAGCTCCTGGTTGCCGTCGAGCTTGCCGCGGTGCGCGAGGCCGCGCGTCCAGGCGAAGATCGAGGCGATCGGGTTGGTCGAGGTGGGCTTGCCCTGCTGGTGCTGGCGGTAGTGGCGCGTGACCGTGCCGTGCGCCGCCTCGGCCTCGACGATCCGGCCGTCGGGAGTGGTGAGCACCGAGGTCATGAGGCCGAGCGAGCCGAAGCCCTGCGCGACGGTGTCGGACTGCACGTCGCCGTCGTAGTTCTTGCAGGCCCAGACGTAGCCGCCCTCCCACTTGAGCGAGGCCGCGACCATGTCGTCGATGAGGCGGTGCTCGTAGGTGATGCCGGCCTCGTCGAACTTCGCCTTGAACTCGCTGTCGAAGACCTCCTGGAAGATGTCCTTGAATCGGCCGTCGTACGCCTTGAGGATGGTGTTCTTCGTCGAGAGGTACACCGGGTAGTTGCGGGCGAGGCCGTAGTTGAGCGAGGCGCGCGCGAAGTCGCGGATCGACTCGTCGAGGTTGTACATGCCCATGGCCACGCCCGAGCCGGGCGCCTGGAAGACCTCGAACTGCTGCGGCTCGGAGCCGTCCTGCGGGGTGAAGGTCATCGTGAGCGTGCCGGGGCCCTCGAACTTGAAGTCGGTGGCGCGGTACTGGTCGCCGAACGCGTGGCGGCCGACGATGATCGGCTTGTTCCAGCCGGGCACGAGCCGCGGGATGTTCGAGATGATGATGGGCTCGCGGAAGATGACACCGCCGAGGATGTTGCGGATCGTGCCGTTCGGCGACCGCCACATCTTCTTCAGGCCGAACTCCTCGACGCGCGCCTCGTCGGGCGTGATCGTCGCGCACTTGACGCCGACGCCGTGCTTCTTGATCGCGTTGGCCGCGTCGACCGTGATCTGGTCGTCGGTCTCGTCGCGCTTCTGGATGGAGAGGTCGTAGTACTCGAGGTTCACGTCGAGGTACGGGTGGATGAGCTGGTCCTTGATGGCCTGCCAGATGATGCGGGTCATCTCGTCGCCGTCGAGTTCTACGACGGTGCCTTCGACCTTGATCTTCGACAAGGGGCGGTCTCCTTGGGATCTCGTGGGATTGCTTGGGAAGCGAGGAAGTCTCGGGGGTGTCCGACACGCCGCCTGAAAGCTTACCGCCTCGGCCGGATATCTCGACATCGAGACATCCCCGCGGCTTCCCGGGGCGACGACCGCTCCGTTAGGCTGCGTTGCATGGCTGAACTGCGACTCGAAGAACTCAACGCGACGAACGTGGTGGCCGCGAACAACCTGTCGCTGAAGCCCGGCCAGGAGCAGTTCATCGCCCCCGTCACCTACGCCGCCGAGACCGCGGTCGTCAATCCCGCCACCGCGTGGCAGCGCGTCGCGCTGAACGGCGACAAGGTCGTCGGTTTCATCCACGGCAACTTCGACCCCGACAACGAGCACGAGGAATTCCGCGCCTGCATCTGGCGGATCAACGTCGACGCCGAGGCGCAGGGCAAGGGCGTGGGCCGCTTCCTGGCGCACGCGCTGGCCGAGGAGGCCAAGCGCCGGGGCTTCGACCACATCACGGTGCTCTGGGAGCCGGGCGCCGAGGGGCCGGGCGAGTTCTTCCACCGCATCGGCTTCCGCGACGTGGGCGAGACGCAGTACGGCGACGTGATCGGCTCGCTGCAGCTCGCGAGCTGACGCACTCGACGACGATATCGGGGCGACGGATGCCACGGGCCGGCGAGGGCTTCGCCGAGGCCGTGCTCTCGGTGGTCGACGCCATCCCGCCGGGTCGCGTGATGACGTACGGCGACATCGCCGCGGCGCTCGGCTCCCGTGGCGCTCGCGCCGTCGGACAGGTCATGGCGCACTCGGGCGGCTCGGTGCCCTGGTGGCGCGTGATCCGCGCCGGTGGCCGCCCGCCCGCCGGGAAGGCCGAGCTCGCCCGCCCGCACTACGACGCCGAGGGCGTTCCCCTGCGCGCCGCGGACGACGAGGACGGCTACCGCATCGACCTCGCGGCCTGCCGCTGGAGCGGCTGAGTCGACACCGAGCGACGGCCCCCGACGCTACACGTCGAGCGGCGTGCCCACGCCGCCGGCCGGCACGCCCGCGGCGCCCGGCGCGTCCGGTGCCGGCTCGCCCGCGTCGGCCGCGACGAGCAGGGCGGCACCCGAGGCGGCGTGCGCGTCCGTGGCCGGCGGGTGCAGCGGCATCCGGACGGTCACGGTCGTGCCCGAGCCGGGCGGGCTCACGAGCTCGAGCTCGCCGCCGACCGCCTCGATGCGGTCGACGATGCCGAGCACGCCCGTGCCCGCGTCGAGCGACGCGCCGCCGACGCCGTTGTCGCGCACCTCGATGACCACGAGTTCGCCGTCGACCCTCGCCCGCACCCACGCGCGCGTCGCCTGCGAGTGCTTCGCGACGTTCGCGAGCGACTCGGAGATCGCGAAGTAGGCCGTCGACTCGACCAGCTCCGGCAGGCGCCCGTCGGCCTGCACGTCGACCTCGACGGGCACCGGGCACCGACCGGCCAGCTCGGGCACGGCGAGCGCGAGCCCGCCCTGCGAGAGCAGGCTCGGGTGGATGCCGTGCGCGAGCTCGCGCAGTTCCTTGAGCCCCTGGTTCAGGCTCGCGATGGACGCCTCGAGCTCCTCGGCGAGCTGGTCCTGGCCGGCGGACCGGGCGGTGTTCGCGGCGAGCCGCAGGTTCATGCCGAGCGAGACGAGCTGCTGCTGGGCGCCGTCGTGCAGGTCGCGCTCGATGCGGCGGCGAGCCTCGTCGCCGGCCTCCACGATGCGCTGGCGCGACTGGCGCACCTGGTCGAGCGTGCGCTCCAGGTCGGAGCGGAGCCGGCCGTTGTCGACCGCGAGCCGCAGTGCGCTCGAGACGCCGTCCAGCAGGCGCATGTTGTCGGTGAGCACCCGGTCGTGGCGGATGAGCGCGATCGGCAGGCCCGACGGCGAGGCGACGGGAAGGATGCTGTGGCCGCGGCCGGCCTCCTGCGAGTCGATGAGCCGGCCCGCCGCGTCGACGTAGCGGCCGCGCTCCTCGTCCCACCAGTAGACGCGCACGCTGTCGTCCCGCAGGGTGCGGGCGAGCGACTCGGCCCAGAGCCCGCGGTCGGCGCCCTCGCGCGTGATGCGCATGAGGTCGGCCACGCGGGCGCGCATGTTGCGCGTGTGCGCGATGCCGGCCACGAACGTGACGGGCACCGCGGCCATCGCGAGCAGGGCCACGGTGTCGATGACCATGCCGGTCGAGGTCGACGTGATGTAGCCGGTCGCCTGCACGGCGATCGCGACCGCCCACGCCAGCAGCGACACGGGCATCAGGAACGCGACGGCCCGGGCGGGGACGCTGCCGCGGACCCAGCGCACGAGCAGGCGCCCGGCGATGACGAGCGCGAGGCCCACGCCGACCACGCGGTAGCCGTAGTCGAGGATCGCGAACAGGAGCGGCGCATCGGCGATGCGGTAGGGGTTCGCGACGCAGTCGCACGGGGCCGCCTCGGGTCCCGCCAGCGCGAGCACGGCGACGAGGTTGACGACGGATGCCACGACCGCGGTCGTCGCGATGACCCGGTCGAACCGGTCGGCGAGCCAGCCGCGCGGGTAGACGAGCACGAGCAGGCCCGACACCACGGCCCAGACGAGGTCGATGCCGCGCACCACCGGCCAGAGCCATCCGATGCCGCCGATGACCTGGAAGATCGACTGCGGGATCCACAGGATCACGAACGCCACCATGAGCCGGGCCGGGACGGCGTTCGGGCCGATCGCCCACGCCACGGCCGCACACGCGGCGAAGACGATCGGCACGGTCGCATGGAGCGTGACGTACGCGACCTCGGTCTGGTCCTCGACCGGGGTCGCGAGGAACCCCGCGACCTCCATCCAGAGGCTGAACGCGACCGCGCCGACGATGATCGCGGTGCGTCGCAGGATGCGGCGGCGGTCTCCGTGCGCCATCACGGGCGCCTCACCCCCTACCGTTCGCCGAGGAGCGTCAGCACCGCGAGCACGCGGCGGTGGTGCTCCGGCGACTCCTCGAGATCGAGCTTCTGCAGGATGCTGCGGACGTGTGTCTCGACGGTCTTCAGGCCGAGGAACAGGGTCTGCGCGATGCCGCCGTTGGAGTAGCCCTGCGCCATGAGCTCGAGCACGGAGCGCTCGCGCTCCGTGAGCCGCGCGAGCGGATCGTCGGCGCGCGTGCGCTTGACGAGCTGCTCGACGACCTCGGGGTCGACGACGGACCCGCCGGACGCGACGGTCTCGACCGCGCGCACGAGGGTCTGCGGCTCGGACACGCGCTCCTTCAGCAGGTAGCCGGTGCCGCTGCCCGCACCCATCACCCGGAGCGCGTATTCGGGGGTGGCGTACATCGACAGCAGCAGCACGCCGAGGTCGTCGCCGCGCTCGCGGATGCGCTCGAGCGCGACGATGCCCTCGTCGCGATGCGTCGGCGGCATGCGGATGTCGAGGATCGCCACGTCGAGGTCGTCGCCGTCGAGCACGGCGAGCAGCTCGTCGGCCGTGCCGACGGATGCCACGACCTCGATGCCGCCGCCCTGGAGCACCTTCGCGATGCCCTCGCGCAGCAGCAGTGCGTCATCCGCGATCGCCACACGAAGGGGTCGCTGTTCTCCGGACTGCTCCATTCCACCTCCCGCTCGAAGGCGTGCGACAGCCGTCGACGTCGATGCGCCGCCCACCGCGAGGCTACCGCGTCCACGGCGCGCACCGCGCCGTCCCCGTTCAGGGGGCAAGCGCGCATGAGCGCCGTCCCGGCGTGCGCGGCGGGCCGCGATCGTGCCACGCTGGGATCCGCCGCGCACCCTGCCCGCCGCGCGGCATCCCTGGCGCCGCCGGCGCCCGACCACCCGAGGAGCGACGCCATGGTGCCGAACGATGCCGACCCCACCCGCGCCTCCGGCGCGACGACCTCGGAACGCGTCGTCGAGCTCGTCGTGGTGCGGCCCCGCGAACGGGTCGAGGAGGTGGCGCTCGCCCGCCACGCGGTCCCGTCGTTCAACCGCACGATGCGGATCGCGCTCGCCATGCGCGGCGGGGTGAGCCTCGCCGTGTGGATCGGCGGCGCCGTGGCCGAGCTCGACCTGATCCGCCGCATCCGCCTCTTCGACACCGAGCGCGGCACCCTCGCGCTCGTCCCCGAGCTCGAGGGCCGCCCGCTCACTCCGCCCGTGCTCGCGAGGCTGCGCTCGTACGCCGAGTTGCTCGACGCGGCAGGGTACGACCGCGTCGAGTTCGACCTGCTCGCGGGCGCGAGCGCCGGGGGCCTCAACGCCGTCGTGTACTCGGTCGCGCAGCGCGCTGGGTCGGACCTCGGCCGGCTCCTCGACGTCTGGGCGACGGTCGGCGGCTTCTGGGGGCTGCTCCATCCTCCGGGCACGGCCGGCATCGTGGCGCTCATGCAGGGCGAGGGCTACTTCCGGCCCAAGGTGCTCGACGCGCTGACGACGATCTACGGCACCGAGGAGCGGCATCCCGACCTGGTCTCGCCGTACACGGGCGTGGACCTTTCGGCGACCGTGATCGACGCCGACGACGCGTACGAGGAGGACGCCAACGAGGGTCGCGGGCACTTCCGGTTCGTCGGCAGCGACGCGCACCTCCTCGACAACCGCGTCCCCCGCAGGGAGGACGGCATCGACCGGACCCGGCTCGTCGACGATGAGGCGAGCCTCGAGCGGCTGGCCCTCGCCGCGCGCTCCACGTCGTCGCTGGCGGGCGGATTCGAGCCCGCGCACGTCGATTCGTGGGGCGGCACGGCGGGCGAACCGGATGACGCGGCCGAACGCGGGATGCGCTTCGCCTTCGCCTCGCATCGCGAGCAGTCTGGCACGCCGTACCGCATCGTCGACGGCGCCGTGTTCGACAACGTGCCGATCGAGCGCGCCCTGCGCTCGGCGCGCCTGCGCGTCTCGGAGCGTCGCGCCGACCGCGTGATGCTCTTCCTCGACCCCGAGCCCGATCCGCCCGTCGGTCGCGAGACCGAATGGGACGCGAACGCGTCGCGGTTCTTCCGCGCCCTGCGGGCCATGGTCTCGAAGCAGATGCGCAGCGAGTCGGTCGCGCGCGAGGTGGCCGAGCTCGAGCGCTTCAACGCCCAGCGGCTCGTCGCCGCCGCGCGCCTGGACGGCACGGCGCCGCTCGTGGCGAACGCGGAGTGGACCCCGGAGGCCGTGCAGGCGCGAAGGTCCGCCTACGTGCGCGCGCTCTCGGCCGACCTCGCCGATCACCTCGCCGAGACCATCTCCGCCCCGAGCCTGTGGCAGCTCGCGTCCTCCCTGCCGACGCGGAGGCGATACCGGCCCATCCCGCGCAGCCGGCTCGCCGCGCTCGGTCCGGCCCTGCGCCAGCGGTTCACCGAACTCGGCGTCGCCGACACCGCGAAGCTCGCCAGGTCGCCGCTCGCACTGGCGGATGCCGCCAACTGCGTGCTCGGATGGGCGCGCGCGCTCGAGTCGATGCCCGAGCGCACGGGATCACGGCAGGCGATCGACCTGGGGTCGGTCCGGGTCGCCGCGTACGGCGCGCTGGAGGCGGCCGTCGGCTGGCGCGACGAGCTCACGGCCCGAGTGGTCGGCCTCGCGGAGCGGGCGGCCGCCGAGCGACGGTCGCCGACGCCCGCCGAGATCGACGAGTGGATCGACGCCTGGGTCCGGGCGTCGGCCCGGATCCGCACGACCGAGCAGTGGACGGAACTCGACCGGGCGGTCGCCCTGCTCGGCCTGACGAGCACGCGCGTGGAGCGCGAGGCCGAGCGCGGCGAGCGCCGCCTCTCGGCCACGTGGACGGGTTCGGCCTGGCGTCCGCTCGCGTCGACGAGAACCCTCGCGGCCGAGCACCTCCCGCCGCTGTACCACGCGGCGGGCATCCCCGCGGCGCTGTCGCACGTGCGCTACTGGGCGATCGGCGTCGACGAGGCGCCCGCCGACCCGGGCGAGTTCTCGGCGCTCGAGGCCGATCGCCGGTACGCCGTCCTCGGCAGGGCGCTGCGCGACCCGGGACGCAGCGTCGAGGCGATCGCGGCGGAGGTCCGCTCCGAGGCGGAGCACCCGCTGATCGACCGGCAGACGAAGCTCGCCGGGTACGGCTTCGGGAACTTCTTCGGGTTCCTCTCGCGGGACTGGCGCGTGAACGACTGGTGGTGGGGTCGACTGGACGCCGCGGGCGGTCTCGCGCGCTTCTTCGACTCGCTCGCTCCCGGCCGTGTCCGCACGGATGCCGCGGTGCGGCTGCTGCAGGACGCGGTCCTCGAGGAGGCGGCCGAGCCGGCGTACGTGAAGGCGGGGCTGTCGCCGTTCGACACGGTGTCGCCGCGGCCGTCGGCGAACGGGGTGCCCGCAGCGGACGCGGCACCGCCCGCGCCCGGGGGCGAGGCCGCGCTCCCCGCGGACCCGAGCGCGCTGCGCGCCCGCGTGCGTGCCGGCACCGACACCGTCCTGAACCTGCCGCCCGCGTACCGGTTCGCGATCGCGTCGCGAACCGTCCGCCTCCTCGACCGGGTGCTCGTCCAGCCCGTGGGACGCGCGTGGCGGATCTTCGCCGGGGCGGTGCTCGCCGTCCTGCGTCCCCTGCTCGTCGCCCTGCCCGCGGTCGCCGACCCGCCCCGCCTCGCGCTCGTCGCCGGGTTCGTGGCCGCCGTCGCCTGGCCGCTGACCTGGGAGTCGATCGACGCGGTGCAGCCCGGCTGGGCGATCGTGGCCTCGCTCGTCGCTGCGGTCGCGGTCGCCTCGACCTGGGGCGGTGCGGTCGCCGTCCAGCGACGATGGCAGGACGTGGCCGAGGCGCTCGGCGGGCCGCTCGGCGACGAGGTCGAGGCGGCGCGTCGCATCGCGCGCCGGCGCGCGTACGTGATGGCGGGGGTGGCGACGGCGAGCGTCGTCCCGCTCGTGATCGCGCTGCTGCAGAGCAACTTCCTGCTGATCCTGCTCTGCATCGGGGTGACGGTGGTCCTCGGCGCGGTCGCACGGAGGCTCGCGTCGTCGGCTCGACGCGAGCCGATCCCCGGCCGGGACGCGCGGACGATCGCGATGGTCGCCGTGTTCGGCCTGTTCGGCGGCGTGCTGCCGCTCGTCCAGCTCTGGCTCGACCTCGCCGACGCGCTGCCGCTGTGGCTCGCCCCCGAGGGCTCGTGGAACCTCCCGGTCCTCGCCGTCGGCGCCGGCGCGGTCACCGTCGCGCTCACCTGGGGGTGGCTGGGGATCGGACGGGACCTCGCGGAGATCCGGGCGACGCGCCTGGTGAACTGGCTGACGGTCACCCTGGCCTCCGTCGGACTCGCGGTGGTCGCCTATTGGGTCGCGGCGACGTACGCGACGGCGGGCGCCGCCGAGCTGCTGGCCGACACGGTCGCCGCCGCCGTGTTCGTCGTCGTGTGGGCGAACGTGCTCTGGTGGCTGCCGGAGGCAGTGGGCGAGACCCCGCCCGTCACCGACTCGGTGCAGCGCGCCCCGCTCGCGTAGTCCGGCCGATCTCAGGGGCCGCCCCGACGGTTCCGGGGGGCGGCTCCGGATCCGTCGCGAGGCGCCCGCTGGGACCCTCGGAGCATGTCGGGTTCGGGTGGAGCAGATCGCACGCGTCGTCGGCGCGTCGCCGAATGGGTCATGCGGTACCTGCCGCTCGAGGTGCTCGGCACGCTCGCCGCGGTCGGGGGCTCGTGGGCGGCGTACGAGGCCAGCGGCTCCATCGTGGTGGCCGCGATCGCGGGCACCGTCGCCGAGGGCGTGGGCTACTACGCGCTCGTCGTCGTCCGCGGCATCCGGGGGCACCTCGCGTCGCGCCGCGTCGCGACCATCGACGCACCCGCCGGCCGCGCCGCCGCCGCGGTCGCCCTGACGCTCCGCGGCATGCTCGCCGAGTTCGGCCCCGCCGAGGTGCTCGACACGCTCGTGGTGCGTCCCGCCCTCCTCGTGGCCGCGGCCGCGTGGCTGGGCCCCGACCCGAGGGCGTGGCTCGTCGGCAAGCTCGCCGCCGACGCCGTCTTCTACGCGATCGCGATCGCCTCGTTCGAGCTCGGCCGGCGCCTCATCCTGCCCGACGGCGGAGCGCACGGCGCGTCCGCACGCCGCATCCGCACGCGCCTCCAGACGGCGCCGGTGCGCGAGCTGGAGGTGGCGGTCCCATGAGCCTGCTCACCCGCACCGCCCCGCGGCCGGCCGTCCACGAGCCGCGGCGCACGACCGACGGCCTGCGAAGCGAACCGGCCGCGCGCCCCGAGCCGTCCGACCGTCCGCATCGCGCCGACCGGCGCCGCCGCGCCGATACGGGACCGCTGCCCGAGCCGCCGGCGCACCGGGAACTCGTCCGACGCGACCTCGCCGCGGAGGCGCAGCGCATCCGGCTCGGCGACCTCGTGCGCGAGCACGGCTCGCCGTTGTTCGTGCTCGACACGGCGCGGATCGCCGCACAGCTCGCCGAGCTCCGTCGCGAGCTGCCCGGGGTCGGCATCCACTTCGCCACCAAGTCGCTGCCGCACCCCGCGGTGATCCGCGCGGTGCAGGCGTCGGGGGCATCGTTCGAGGTCGCCTCGCGCGGGGAGGTCGACCTCCTCGAGCGCGAGGGCGTCGCGATCGCGGGCTGCCTGCACACCCACCCGGTCAAGACGGCGGCCGACCTCACCGGCGCGTACCTGCGCGGCATCCGCACGTTCGTCGTCGACAGCCCGTCGGAGATCGGGAAGTTCGCCGGGCTCCCGAGCGGCGAGGTGGGCGTCCTGGTGCGGCTGTCGTTCCCCAACCCCGGCGCGAAGTCCGACCTCTCGTCGAAGTTCGGCGTCGCGCCCGAGCACGCCGCCGCGCTCGTGGAGCGCTGCCTCGCCGCGCGGCTCCCCGTCCGCGGGTTCACGTTCCACGTCGGCAGCCAGACGACGTCGGCCGAGCCCTGGCGGCGGGCGATCGCCACGACGCTGCAGCTCATGCGCGTGCTCGAGGCGCGGCACGGCATCCGCTTCGACCTGCTCGACCTCGGCGGCGGGTTCCCCGTCGCGTACGACGAGCCCGTCCCGCCGCTCGGCGACCTCGCCCGCGGCATCCGCTCGGCCCTCGCGGCCGTGCCGCGGCACGTGCGCGTCGTCGTCGAGCCGGGCCGGTTCGTCGCCGCACCCGCGATGACCCTGGTGACGCGGGTGGTCGGGACGAGCGAGCGCGCCGACGGCCGGTGGCACTACCTCGACGAGGGGCTCTACGGCGCGTACTCGAACATCCCCGCGGAAGACGTGCACGCCCTCGTGTTCGCGGCGTCGGAGCTCGGCGTGCGGCCGTCCGGCGAGGACTCCGCCGAGCGGGCCGCCCGCCGCGTCCTCGCACGGACGCGCGTTCCCGTGACTCTCGCAGGGCCCACGTGCGACAGCGTGGACGTGATCGCGCGCCGGCTGCCGCTTCCACCGCTCGCCGACGGCGACCTGCTCGTGTCGCCCATGATGGGCGCCTACACGTGGGCGACCGCGACGGGGTTCAACGGCATCGCGCCGACGCCGGTGCTGGTCCTCCCCGCGTCCTGACCGGGTGGCGGTCCGGCCGGAGTCGGGTGGCGGCGCCGGTCCCGCCGCACGACGAGGGGGCGGATGCCGCGAGCAGGGCGCCCGCGGCATCCGCCGCCGTCACACGAGCGAGTCGCGCCAGGCCGCGTGCAGCGTGGCGAACCGCCCCGACCCCGCGATGAGCTCGGCGGGCGAGCCGTCCTCGACGATGCGACCGTGCTCCATGACGAGCACCCGGTCGGCGATCGCGACCGTCGAGAGGCGGTGCGCGATGATCACCGCCGTGCGGTCGGCGAGCAGCGTCTGCAGGCCCTCCTGCACCGCGCGTTCCGACGGGATGTCGAGCGACGACGTCGCCTCGTCGAGGATCAGCACCGCGGGGTCCGCGAGGAACGCCCGCGCGAACGAGATCAGCTGGCGCTGGCCGGCCGAGACGCGTCCGCCGCGCTTGTTCACGTCGGTGTCGTACCCGTTCGGCAGGCCCTCGATGAACTCGTGCGCGCCGACCGCCCTCGCGGCGGCGATGATCTCCTCGGGCGTGGCGTCCGGCTTGCCGAGCCGGATGTTGTCGGCCACCGACCCGGAGAACAGGTACGCCTCCTGCGTGACCATGACGATCGCGCGGCGCAGGTCCTTCGGATGCAGTCGGCGCAGGTCGACGCCGTCCAGCTCCACGACGCCGTCGCTCGGGTCGTAGAACCGCGCGATGAGCTTGGCGAGCGTCGACTTGCCGGCACCGGTCGACCCCACGAGCGCGACCGTCTGGCCCGCCGGCACGTCGAGGTCGAACCTGGGGAGCACCACCCGGTCGGGCGTGTACGCGAACTCGACGCCCTCGAAGCGCACGCGGCCGTCGGCCTTCCACAGGTCGACCGGGTCGCGCGGGTCCGGCACGCTGGGGTCCTCCTCGAGCACGCCCGAGATCTTCTCCAGCGCGGATGCCGCGGACTGGTAGCCGTTGTAGAACATCGCCATGTCCTCGAGCGGGTCGAAGAACCGGCGCGTGTACAGCAGCGCCGCGAGCAGCACGCCGATCTCGAGCTGGCCCTCGATCACCCGCAGCCCGCCGACGAGCAGCACGATCGCGACCGTGACGTTGCCGATCAGGATCAGGCCGGGGTCGTAGATGCCGAACAGCTGGATCACGCGCGCGTTGACGTCGCGGTAGTCCTCGACCAGCCGGCCGAACTCCTTCTGGTTGCGGCGCTCGGTGCGGAACGCCTGCACCGCACGGATGCCCGTCATGGTCTCGACGAACTGCACGATCAGGTTCGCCGACGCCGTGCGCGAACGGCGGAACAGGCGCTGCGACCGCTGCTGGAACCAGCGCGTGAGCAGGGCGAGCGGCAGGATCGACGCGGCCAGCACGATGCCCGACACCGGGTCGAGCAGCACGAGCGCCAAGCCCGTGAACCCCATGTAGAGCGTGCCGCGCACGAGCGCGTTCACGCCCTCGTCGAGGAGCTCGCGGATCGCGTCGAGGTCGCTCGTCTGCCGCGAGATGATCCGGCCCGACGTGTACGACTCGTGGAACTCGAGCGACAGCTTCTGCGTGTGCAGGAAGATGCGCGTGCGCAGGTCGATGAGCACCGCCTGGCTGATGCGCGCCGCGAGGCGGATGTACCAGGCGATGAGGAACGCGCCGACCACGCCCGTGAACAGGTACGCGAGACCGGCGAAGGCGACCGGCACCCACTCGCCCTCGACGAGCGCGGGCAGGCCCGTGTCGATGCCGTAGGCGATGAGCGCCGGGCCCGCGACCTGGGCGAGCGTCGAGACGAGCACGACGGCCATCGTGAGCCACAGCGTGCCGCGCACGGGATGCAGGAGCGAGCGCAGCAGCCGCAGCGAGCGCTGGCGGATCTGCTTCGATTCGGCCTTGGTGAAGTCGTGGCGCTCCTCGCCGGCGACACCGGTGACGGTCATCGGGCCACCTCCTCTCGTTCGATCGGTCCGCTCTCGGCGCCGTCGATGCGGTCGGTCGACTCCGCCTGCCGCCCGCGCTCCTCGTCCTCCAGGCTCGACACCACGAAGCGGTAGTGCTCGCTCGTCGCGAGCAGTTCGGAGTGCGTGCCGACCGCCGCGATGCGCCCGTCCTCGAGGAGGGCGACGCGGTCGGCGAGCATGACCGTCGACGGGCGGTGCGCGACGATCAGCGCCGTCGTCGTCGCGAGGACGCGCCGCAGCTCGGCCTCGACCTTCGCCTCGGTCGCCACGTCGAGCGCCGACAGCGGGTCGTCGAGGACCAGCACCGCAGGGTTCGCCGCGATCGCGCGGGCGAGTGCGAGGCGCTGCCGCTGGCCGCCCGAGAGGCTCATGCCCTCCTCGCCGACCTTCGTGTCGAGTCCGTCGGGGAGCCCGTGCGCGAAGCCGGCCTGCGCGATCCGCAGGGCCTCGTCGAGCACGCGCTCGGCCTCGGCCGCGACCTCGGGGTCGGATGCCGCCTCGCCCGTGAGCTCGGGCCGGCCGAGCAGCACGTTGTCGCGCACCGACGCCGAGAACAGCGTGGCGTCCTCGAACGCCATGGCGATGTGCCGGCGCAGCTCCTCGCGCGTGAGGGCGCGGACGTCGACGCCGTCGAGCTCGACCGAACCCGACGTGACGTCGTACAGCCGCGTCGCGAGCGCCGTCATCGTCGTCTTGCCGGACCCGGTGAGTCCCACGAGGGCCATGCTCTCGCCCGGTCGCACGACGAGGTCCACGCCGGCGAGCAGGTCGCCGAACCGGTCGGGCGAGTCCTGGTAGCGGAAGTGGACGTCGCGGAACGCGAGCTCGCCGCGCGGCCGCTCGATCGACACGGGCCGCTCGGGGTCCACGATCTCGTTGCGGCTGTCGAGGATGTCGAAGTAGCGGTCGGTCGCCGCGCGCGCGTCGAGCGTGAAGGCGAGCAGGAAGCCGATCGACTCGATCGGCCACGCGAGCACGCCCGCGGTCGCGAAGAACGCGACGAGCTCGCCCACGCTGAGCGCGCCCTGCGCGGCCAGCCACACGCCCAGCACGAGGCAGCCCGCGAGCGCGATGGCCGGGACCACGATGAGCCAGAACCAGATCGCCGCCTCGAGCCGGCCCTTCTCGAGCTCGGTCGACCGCAGGGTCTCGGCCTGCGCGCGGAAGGTCGTGAGGGCGTGCTTGCCGCGCCCGAACGCCTTCAGCACGCGGATGCCGTGCACCGACTCCTCGACCGCGGTCGCGAGGTCGCCCTGCTGGTCCTGGCTGCGACGCGAGACCTCCGAGTAGCGGCCCTCGAAGCGGTAGCCGACGACCCAGAGCGGCAGGGACGCGACGAGGAACGCGAGCCCCAGCATCCAGTTCATCGAGACGAGGATGCCGATGCCGACGAGGATCACGACGAGGTTGACCGTGAGCAGCACGAGCCCGAACGACATCCACCGGCGGATGAGGTTGAGGTCGCTCACGGCGCGCGAGAGCAGCTGCCCGCTCGGCCAGCGGTCGTGGAAGCTCACGGGGAGGTCCTGCAGCTTGGCGTAGAGCGTGTTGCGCATCGACGCCTCCACACGCGTGCCCGGCTTGAGGACGAACCAGCGCCGGAGCGCCACGAGGAGCGCCTCGACGACGCCCAGCCCGAGCACGAGCAGCGCGAGGGGCACGACGGATGCCGCGTCGCCGTCGGTGAGCGGACCGTCGACGATCGCCTGGAGCACCTGCGGGATCGACAGCGCGACGAGCTGGGCCGTCAGCGACGCCGCCATGCCCGCGAGGATCCACGGGATGGCGGGCCGGGCGTAGGCGCGGAGGCGGAGCAGCGCCCGCACGGTGCCGACGCGACGGTCATGGGGAGGGTGGAGCTGGGAATGCGTGGCGGTCACGCCGGATCCTTCCGGAAAGCGCGACGGGTCGCTCGTCGAGGACCTCGTCGATGGAGAAACGTGGTGGCGCGCTTCGAGGCGCGCGAACGGCGGGGAGTCGCCCCCGCGGGCAGGAGCCGGCGTCTCGCCGGCACGACGGACCCGGTCGGGACTACCCCGCCAGGGCCGTGGCGGACGTCGGAACGACAGGACCGAACGCCGCGACCGTGCGGGCGAGAGTGTCGGTGGTCTGCATGTCGTCCTCCTGCGTCGTTGTCACGAACCCACGGCCGCGCGGATGGTTCCCCGGACGGCCAGCCCTTCAGGCTATGGGGTGGCACGGGTGGCGCGCAAGAGCAGGTTCTCGGTTACGCTGTCCCGACCCGACACGCGCCGGACTCCGGTGACCCTGCTTCCCTCGCGCGTGGGGCCCGGACGATGAGGAGGTCGCGTGGCGACGACGCGCGTGCAGGTCGCGCGCTCGCGAGCCCGGTCGGGCGTGCTCGCGGGCCTGGCCGCGGTGACGCTGCTGCTGACGGCCCTGCTCGCCGTCGTCACGGGCATCCTGGTCACGGCACCGACGTCGGGTGCGCGCGACGCGATCGTCGCGGCCGACGGCGCCGACGGCGCTGCGCGCTGGCACACGCGGCTGGCCGACGACGCCGGGGCGCAGTCGGATGCGGCGGCCGGCGTGCTCGACCGCTTCGTCGCGCCGCACGCGGCCACCTGGACCAGGTCGGTGCAGAGCGCGCCGCTGCCCCGCCTCGACGCGGCCGACGACGCCACGCAGGCCGTGCTCCTCGCCGACCCCGCCGTCCCCGCCCGGGCCGAGCTCGTCGAGGGCGTCTGGTCCGACGACCCGGACGCAGCGGCGGGCGGCGGCGGGACGCAGCAGGATGCCGTGCCCGCGGCCGTGCACGTCGATGCCGCCGCGGCCGCCGGGCTCGAGGTCGGGTCGGTCATCGAGCTCGAGGGCATCCGCCTGGTCGTCGCGGGCACGTGGCGCCCGATCGACCCCGCCGCGTCCGAGTGGGCGGGCGACCCGTTGCTCGCCTCGGGCGTCGACGCCGACGCGTTCGGCCCCGTCCTCGTCGACGAGTCGGCGCTGACCGAGGTCGAGGGCGCCCTGTTCGTGCGGTGGACCGTGGTCGCCGACGCGTCCGCCGCCGACGCCGACACCCTCGCGGCGCTCCGTGCGGCCTTCCCCTTCGTCACCCCCGCGCTCTCGAACGAGCCCGCGGTCGGCACCGACGGCATCATCGAGAGCGGCCGGCTCGGCGAGACCCTCGACCGACTGCTCGCCGGCCTCGGCTCGGTGCGCGCACTGGTGCCGCTCCCGCTGCTGCTGCTCGGGGTCGCCGGCCTCGTGGCGCTCGTGCGCCTGGCCGCCCTGCTCGTCGCGGACCGACGGAGCGAGACCACCCTCCTGCTCGCACGCGGAGCCTCCCCAGGCACGCTGGCGAGGGATGCGGCGGTCGAGGCCATCGCCGTCGCGGTGCCCGCGGGGGTCGTCGGCGCGCTCGCCGGCGGCGTCGCGCTCGGCGCGGCCGCCCCGCTCGCAGCCACCCGCCCCCTCCTCCCCTGGCTCGCGGCTGCCGGCGTGGTCGGCGTCGTCGCGGTCGTGCTGACGGGGACCGCCTGGGCGGACGCCCGGCGACCGATCGTCCGAGGCTCGGGCGACGAGACCGGTCGCGCGCGGCGCGCCCTCGCCGTGGGCGGCGTCGTCCTCCTCGTCGCCCTGGCGGCCGTCGCCCTGTGGCAGTTCCGCCTCTACGGGTCCCCCTTCGTCCCGTCGGCGACCGGAACCGCGCAGGTCGACCCCCTCGCCTCCCTCGCCCCGGTGCTCGTGCTGCTGGCACTCGCCGTCGCCGCCGTCGCACTCGCGGGCGGCGCCGGCCGCCTCCTCGAGCGGTGGGGCGCGACCCTCCCGGGCCTCTCGCCGTCCCTGCCGGCGCGGCAGATCGCGCGCCGTACGCCGCTCTACGCGTCGGCGGTCCTCGTGCTGTCGTTCGCTGCGGGCGGCCTGGCGCTGACCGGCGCGGTCGACGGCTCGTGGCGCGAGTTCGACCGCTCGGCGGCCGCCGCCGAGATCGGCGGAGAGGTGCGCGTCTCGCTCCCCGGCCGTTCGGTGGTGACCGGCGACGATGCCGCCGCCACCGCGGGCACGGAGCTCTCCGCGGTCGACGGCGTCCGCGCCGCCGTCCCGGTGTTCCGGGGGGACGTCCGCGTCGGGTCGGACCCCGCCGACCTCGTCGCCCTGCCCGCCGACCGCCTCGACGCTGCGGCGCCCGGTGCCGGCACCCGGATGCCGTCCCGAATCGCGACCGCCCTCGCGTCGGCCCCGCGCGGGCCCGAGGTCGCGCCCGGCTCCGAGGTGGCCGTGACCGTCGAGGTCGCCCCGGCGGCATCCGGCACGCCCGCCGACGCCGGCGAACCGGCGCCCGAGGGGGCGCCTCGCGCGGCCATCGCCGTGTGGATGCTCGACGGGACCGGCATCGCCCACCGCGTCGACGCCGGCGCCGCCGACCCCGGCACTCCCGAGACGCTGACCTCGATCGCGCCGGACGCCGAGGACCTCACGCTGCTGGGCGTCGAGGCGAGGCTGACCGGCGGCTCGGGCGACCTCGTCGTGTCCGTCCGCGACGTCGCCGTCGGCGGCGATGCCACGGGCCTCTCGGGCGAACTCGCCGTGTCGTCCACCGCGCCCGCCGACCGGCTCGCGGCGGCCTCGGCGGAGGACGCCGTGCCCGTGGTCGTCGACGAGCGGATCGCCGCGCTCGCCGATGCCGAGCCGGGCGACCCGATCGAGTTCCGCATCCAGGAGGGCGGCGCCACGATCCGCGCCGAGGTGGCCGACGTCGTGCCCGTCGTCGCCGGCGGCGACCCGGCCATCCTCGCCGACCTCTCGGCGGTCGGCACGGCGGCCTTCGCCGGCGACGCCGGGGTTCCGCAGCACACCGAGTACTGGCTCGCCGCCGACGACCCCGCCGCCACGGCCGGTGCCCTCCTCGCCGACCGGAGCCTCGCGATCGACGTCGACACGCGCGCGGACGCCTCGAGCGCCGCGCTGGTCGAGCCCGCGCTCGCCGCGCTCTGGATCGGCGCCGCGGGCGCCGCCGGCTTCGCCCTGGTCGGCCTCGCGGGCCTCGCCGCGGCCCTCGGCAGCGCCCGGTCCGGCGAGGTCGCCGTACTGCGGGCGCTCGGCACGACATCGCGCGGACAGGGCTCCGCCCGGCGCACCGAGCTCGCCGGGGTCGCCCTGACCGCCACCGTGATCGGGATCGCGATCGGCGTGGCCGTCGGGCTCGCGACCGCGCCGGACCTCGGCCGCGCGGCCGTGCCGTCGGCAGCCGCAGGACTCACGGCGACGTACGCACCGACCTGGATCCCCCTCGTGATCGGCGTCGGCGCGCTCGTCGCCGGTGCGATCCTCGTGGCGATCACGGCGGCGAGGGCGGTCCGCGTGCGCGCCCTCACCGCGCGACCGGGAGACGAGGAACGATGACCGCCCGACGCTCCCGCACCTCCGCGCTCGGGCTCCTGCTCCGCCAGTGGGCCTCGGGCCCGCTCCCGTCGATCGCCGTCGCGCTGCTGGTCTGCGCCGCGGCCGCCTTCGCCGTCGCGGTCCCCCGGGCCGTCGCGGCCGTCCACACCGAGGCGCTTGCGGAGCGGCTCGCCGATCGTCCCGCCGTGGAGCTCGATCTCACCGCGAGCACACCGCTCGGCCCCGACATCGGCCCCTCCGCGGGCGGGACCACCCTGCCGGAGGACGTGGAGGCGGTCTGGGGCGGCCAGGAGGAGCGCCTCGGCGGCATCCGCGATGAGCTGCCCCTGCCGCTGCGAGCCGCGACCGGCGACCCGCTGATGGTCGCCGTGTCGGGACCCGTGCGCGCGAACGTGCCCGGCGCGAGCCCGGCCAACCCGGTCTACCGCATCCAGCCGGGCTTCGATCCGCGCCTCCGCGAGCACTTCCGCGTCGTCGACGGCGCGTGGCCGGCGCCCCTGGCCGGCCCGCTCGCCGAACCTCGCGATGAGCCGATGGAGATCGTGCTCGCGCAGCCGGTCGCGGACGACATGCGCTGGGCCGTCGGCGAGGTCCGGAACATCGACTACAGCGGCATCCCGGTCGGCGTCCGCCTCTCGGGAACGGTCGAGCCGGTGGATGCCCGCGCCGGCTTCTGGACGCACGTGCCCACGGGCCTGCGCGCCTCGGTCGTCGACAACGGCCTCGCCCCACCCGAGTACACCGCCGTCGGATGGCTCGACCCGGCGTCCTGGCCCGACTTCGCCCCGCTCGCGCTCGCCCTCCGGATGGACGCGTGGATCCCGATCGACGACGCCTCGGTCCGCGCGGCGGACGCCCCGCGCATCGCCGCCCAGCTCGGCGAGCTCGCGAGCACCGAGCAGGTGCTCGGCTCCGGCCGGGTCGTCGAGGTCACGCTTCCCGACGCCCCGCCCGGGACGTACGTCCCGTACCTCGCCGTGCAGACGGTCGGGAACGTCGGCTTCACCTCCGGGCTGCGCGATGAGCTCGACGCGGCGACGGCCGCGGCCGCATCCGTCGACACGGTGCTGGCCACCGTCGCCTCGGGCCCGCTCGGCGTCGCGATCGCCGTGCTCGTGCTGGCCGCGCAGGTCGTCTTCGAGCGCCGCCGACCGGGACTCGAGCTCGCGGCGGCCCGCGGCGGGTCGCCGGGCCAGCTGCGCGGGATCCTGCTGCTCGAGGGACTCGCCGTCGGCGTCCCCGCCGCCGCCGTCGGCCTCGCCGTCGGGGTCGCGGCGACGCCGGAGGCGGACTCGCTCGCCGGCTGGCCCCTCGCCCTGCTGCTCGCGGCCACGCCCGCGGCGGTGCTCGTCGCCCGCGCGCCGGCCCTGAGCCCGCTCCGCCGCGCCCGCGCCGACCTGGGGGCGTCCGGCACCGGGCGTGCACGGGTGGTGGTCGAGGCGCTCGTCGTCATCGTCGCCGTGGCCTCCGTGGTGCTGCTCCAGCAACGCGGCACGGCGGGGTCGGCGAGCGTGGGCGTCGATCCGCTGCTCGCCGCGGCGCCGCTCCTGCTGGCACTGGCGGCGTGCGTGGTCGTGCTCCGCCTCTACCCCCTGCCGCTCGCCGCGCTGGTCCGGCGGATGTCGCGGCGACCGGACCTCGTCCCGTTCCTCGGGTCGGCACGCGCGTTGCGCGATCCGAGCGCGGGCCTCGTCCCGGTGCTCGCCGTGGTCGTCGGCATGTCGGTCGCGGTGACGTCGGCGGTCGTGCTCTCGACGATCGACGCGGGCACCGACGCCGCCAGCGAGCGCCGCGCGGGCTCCGACGTCGTGGTGTCCGGCGTCCCGCTCACGCGAGCGCAGCTCGAGGAGATGGGCGCCGCCGACGGGGTCGACGCCATCGCGCCCGTCTACTCGGCGAGACCCGCGGTCCTCGAGGTCGACGGCAGGAACCGACCCGTCGTGCTCGTCGTCGTCGATCGCGCCGAGCTCGCGACGGTGCAGGAGGGCCGGTTCGACGCGCTGCCGCTCCCGGGTCCGCTCGCCGACGAACGCGAGCCGACGCCCGTGGTCGCGTCCGCGGAGGTCGCGGAGCTCGTCGCCGGAGGCGAGGACGTCGAACTCGAGGGTCGCGAGGTGGAGGTGCTCGCGACCACCGACTCGCAGAGCCCCTTCACCACGCGCCCCGCGTGGATGCTCATCGACCGGGTGAACGCGGCGCCGTTCGTGGACTCGCTCGTCCCGCGCGCCGTGCTCGTGCGCCTCGCCCCGGGCGCCGACGCCGACGCGGTCGGGGATCGGCTCGCCGGCATCGCGGGCGACGGTGCGACGGCGACGAGCGCGGAGCGCCTCAGCGACGAGGTCGGGTCGACCCCCGACGCGAGCGGGCTCCGGGCGGGCCTCGCCGCGGCGATCGCGATCGCGACATTCCTCACGGCCCTCGCGCTCGCGCTCGCGCTGCTCGTCGGGCAGGGGGCGCGCGCACGGCTGCTGCCGCTGCTCGCGACCCTCGGCCTCGGGCGCCGCGGCGAACGGGCCATCGTCGCGTGGGAGATCGGGCCGGTCACCGCGGTCGCGGTGGTCGCGGGCGTGCTCCTGGGCGCCACCGTCCCCATCGTCGTCCTCCAGGGGGTCGACCTGCGCGCGTTCACGGGCGGCGTGCAGGCGCCCGCGGTGGCCTACGACTGGGCGCTCATCGGGACGGTCGTCGCGGCATCCGTCATCGTGTCGGCGGTCGCCGCGGCGGTCGCCGCGCACATCGGCGGGCGCGTGAGCGCCGCACGCGCCATGCGCAAGGAGGAGGAAGGCTGACCATGACGCAGGCCATCGCGGAACCGCACATCCTGTGCTCGGACCTCGTGCGCATCTTCAGCGCCGACGGCGTCGAGGTGCAGGCGCTGCAGGGGCTCAACCTGCGCATCGACCCGGGCGAGCTCGTGGCCCTCATCGGGGCCTCCGGATCGGGCAAGTCCACGCTGCTCACCATCCTCTCGGGCCTCGACACCGCCACCGCCGGTGTCGCCCGCGTCGCCGGCCACGACCTGCTCGCGATGGGCGCGCGCGAGCGGGTCGGCTACCGCCGGTCCACGGTCGGGTTCGTCTGGCAGCAGACCTCGCGCAACCTGCTGCCGTACCTCACCGCGGCCGAGAACGTGGCCCTCGCCATGGCCGTCGCGGGCACCGTGCGGCGCGCCGATCGCAGCACGCGGGTCGCCGAGCTCCTCGACCTGCTGGGGGTGCCGGATGCCGCGGACCGCCGCCCCGCCGAGCTCTCGGGCGGCGAGCAGCAGCGGGTCGCGATCGCGGTCGCCCTCGCGAACGACCCGAAGGTGCTCCTGGCCGACGAGCCCACGGGCGAACTCGACGAGGCCACCTCCGCCTCGGTGCTCGAGGCGATGCGCTCGGTGAACGAACGGCTCGGCGTGACCATGCTCATCGTCACGCACGACCCGTCGGTGTCGGAGCACGTCCGGCGCACGGTGCAGATCCGCGACGGACGCACCTCGACCGAGGTGCTGCGCTCGACGCGCCTCGACGAGCACGGCGCCGAGCAGGCGATCGCGGAGGAGTTCGCGGTGCTCGACCGGGTCGGTCGCCTGCAGCTCCCGCACGAGTTCGTCACCGGCCTGGGGCTGCGCGACCGCGTCCGTCTCTCGCTCGAGCCCGACCACGTGCAGGTGCGACCGGGACACGACGCCGCGGTCCCGCCCGGCGACGGCCCGACCGCGCCATCCGCCCCCGCATCGGACGGCGGCGACCTCGAGGAGGCACGATGACCACGCTCCGCGCCCAGTCCGTGAGCCGGGTGTACGACGGACGCGCCGGCGCCGTCACCGCCGTCGACGAGGTGTCGCTCGAGGTGGGTCCCGGCGAGCTCGTCGTCGTGACCGGGCGCTCGGGGGCCGGGAAGACCACCCTGCTCAACCTGCTCGGCGGCCTGGACCGCCCGACGGCGGGCCGCGTGCTGCTCGGCGACGACGACCTCTCGGGTCTCGACGACGACGCGCTCGCGGCGGTCCGACGCGACCGGGTCGGCTACGTGTTCCAGTCGTTCGGGCTCATCCCGGTGCTCTCCGCCGCCGAGAACGTGGAGGTGCCGCTCCGCCTCCAGCGCGTGCCCGCGGCGGAGCGCGACGCGCGCGTCGCGGAGGCGCTCGAGCTCGTGGGGCTCGCCGGGCACGCGGCGCAGCGTCCCTACGAGCTCTCGGGCGGCCAGCAGCAGCGCGTCGGCATCGCCCGCGCGCTCGCGGCCCGCCCCTCGGTGCTGCTCGCGGACGAGCCGACCGGCCAGCTCGACAGCGGCACGGCCGCCACGGTGATGGGGCTCATCACCGAGCTCGTGCATTCCCGGGGCGTCGGCGCCGTGGTCACCACGCACGACCCGAACCTCGTGCAGCGCGCCGACCGGGTGGTCGAGCTGCACGACGGCCGGGTGACCCGGGTCAGCGCACCCGCACCGACAGGCAGGTGACGCAGCCCTCGAGCTTCTCGAACTCGCCGATGTCGACCGTCACGACGCGGTAGCCGAGCCCCGACAGCAGCTCGGCGGTGCGCGGGGCCGACGCCGACATGAGCAGCGTCTCGTCGGAGAGGATGACGACCGCGACGCCCTCGGGCTCCGGCACCGCCAGGAACCTCGGGAACAGCGAGGTCGTCTCGAGCAGGTCGGGATGCCCGATGACGGTGCCGTCCGGCAGTGCGGTGGCGGCGCTCTTCAGGTGCAGTGCCTTCGTCATCGGCACGGCGACGACGGTGTAGCCGCGCGGGACGAGGAGGCCGCGGAGCTGGCGGATGCCCTCGGCGTTGGTGCGCGACGAGGCGCCGACGTAGACGGTGCCGCCGACCTTCAGCACGTCGCCGCCGTCGAGCGTGCCGGGCGCGGTGATGCGCGCGACCGAGACGCCCGGGATGGCGCGGACGGCGCGCTCGACGGCCTCGACCTCGGGCTTGCGCGAGTCGGCGCCGGGATTGGCGAGTACGGCGAGGTCGCCGAAGAACACCACGGCGTCCTCGATGAAGACCGAGTCCGGCAGGTCGGGCGCGGCGTCCACCTCGACGGTCTCCCACCCTTCGGCGACGAGCGCGGCGCAGTAGTCGTCCCACTGCTCGTCGGCACGCGCGGTGTCGACCGTCCGACGCTCGAGGTGCGTGAGCTCGCCCTCGGCGAGATTCGACGCGGGGATGCGGACGAGCGCGACGCGCCGCTGCGGGCGCCGGGGACGGTGCTGCAGCACCGCCCGCTCCACGCGCGGGGCGAGGAACGTCTCGGCGAGCACCGCCGCGACGATGAACACGAGGTTGATGCCCGCGAGCGAGCCCAGCACGACGGAGAACACCTGACCCGTCACCTCGATCCCTCGCGCGAGCACGTTGGTGCTCGCCGCGAGCAGCCCGGCGAGCACCGCCGACGTGAGACCCGCGAGCGCCGCGAGGAACCAGGCGCGCAGCGCGCCCGCGGCGTTCGCGACGCAGAGGAGCGCCCACAGCGCGAGGGCGGCGAGCGCGAAGTAGCCGAACGCCTGGCCGAAGACCGCGGGATTCTGCCCCTGGGCGAGGGACGTCGCGAGCACGCCCGCCGTGAACGCGACCAGGGCCACGGCCGCCGCCGACGCGATCGCCGCGATGCTCCGGCGAGCCACGGACGCCTGCGCCGGGGATCGATCGGGGACGGCGGGCAGGCGGATCGCGGCGGGCGTCGTCATGGCGCCAGCCTATCGGGGGCGACGCGGCCTCCCGCGCCGGGGCGTCGTCGTCGCGACGGCGCCCCGGCGCCCGGCCGGCCCTCGCCGGGCGGTGCCGGACGAGGCGATCAGCGCGCCGCGGCCAGGCGCGCCTCGGCGATGCGCTCCGCCGCGTCGAGCGTCGTGATGCCCGCGGCGTCGGCGTCGCGCAGCACGGCCGCGACCACGTCCCCGATCCCCGCGATGCGCTGGTCGAGCTCCTCCGGGGCGATGCCGGGGGTCGCGGCGAGGTCGAGGTAGACGACGCCGCCGGCGTTCACCACGAAGTCGGGCGCCCAGGCGATCCCGCGCGCGCGGAGCATGCGAGCGACGTCGCGCTCGGCGAGCTGGTTGTTCGCGGCGCCGACGACCGCGCGGACCCGCAGCTCCTCGACGACCTGCGGCGTCAGTACGCCGCCCAGTCCGCACGGCACGAAGACGTCGGCCTCGACGCGGTGCGCGTCGGCCGGAGCCACCCAGGCGGCGCCGAGCTCGTCGGCGAGCGCGCGCTTGGAGTCCGCCACGTCGGTCACGGTGAGCCGTGCGCCTCCAGCCGCGAGCGCGCGGGCGAGGCGCCCGCCGACCTGGCCGAGTCCGGCGACGACGAAGTGGCGCCCAGCGACCTCCCGCGAGCCGAAGACGTGGTCGAGCGTGGCGAGGATTCCGGCGTGGACGCCGGCCGCCGTGGCATCCGCGGGCTCGCCCACGCCGCCCTGCTCGGCGGGGAGGCCGCACACGTGCTCGGTCCGCTCGTGCACGACGGACATGAGCTCGGCGCTCGTGCCGACGTCCTCCGCGGTCATGTACGCCCCGCCGAGCGACTCGACGGCGTCGCCGAGGTCGAGCATGGCGTCGTGGCGGCGCGCCTCGTCGAGCGTCTCGCCGGAGGGGATGCACACGACCGACTTGCCGCCGCCCCGGGCGAGGCCGGCCGCGGCGTTCTTCAGCGTCATCGCCTGCGAGAGCCGCAAGGCGTCGGCGAGCGCGTCGGTCCAGTGCTCGTAGTGCCAGACGCGGGCGCCGCCGAGTGCCTGGCCGAGTGCGGTCGAGTGCACCGCGACGATGATGGTGAGGCCCGAGCGAGGACCGCGCGTGATGAGTACGCGCTCGTGGTCCGGTGCGTCGAGGGGAAGGGCGGCGTGGACCCCGGCGTCGGGTGAGGGGACCGGGGCGTGGGTGATCGTCATCGATCGTTCTCCTTGTTCATCGCCTTGTGGGCGCGGCTGTGCAGGCGCTTCGTGGGCGCCCTCACGTCAAGGGTACTCCGCCGCGGAGGCCGCGGGAGGGGGATGGACTCAGTGGAAGAAGTGGCGCTCGCCCGTGAAGTACATCGTCACGCCGGCCGCCCTCGCCGCGGCGGCGACCTCCTCGTCGCGCACCGAACCGCCGGGCTGCACGACGGCCTTCACGCCCGCGTCGAGCAGGATCTGCAGGCCGTCGGCGAACGGGAAGAACGCGTCGGATGCCGCGACCGACCCGGCCGCACGGTCGCCGGCGCGGTCGACCGCGAGGCGGCACGAGTCGACGCGGTTGACCTGGCCCATGCCGATGCCGACCGAGGCGCCGCCCGAGGCGAGCAGGATCGCGTTGGACTTCACGGCGCGGCACGCGCGCCAGGCGAAGGCGAGGTCGGCGAGCGTGGCCTCGTCGGCGGCGTCGCCCGCGACGAGGGTCCAGCCGGCGGCATCCGCGAACGACCGGTCGGCCTGCTGCAGGAGCAGCCCGCCGGACACCTGGCGGATCTCGACGGCGGGCGGCTCGAAGCCCTCGGGCAGTTCGAGCAGGCGGAGGTTCTTCTTCTGCGTGAGCACCTCGACGGCCTCGGGCTCGAAGCCCGGCGCGACGAGCACCTCGGTGAAGATGCCCGAGACGGTCTCGGCCATCTCGCGCGTCACGGTGCGGTTCGCGGCGATGACGCCGCCGAACGCCGAGACGGGGTCGCACTCGTGCGCGCGGCGGTGCGCGTCGGCGATGGGGTCGGCGGCGCCGGCGCCGTCCTGAGCCTGTCGATGGGGTGCCGCGACGGCGATGCCGCACGGGTTGGCGTGCTTGATGATCGCGACGGCGGGTGCCTCGAAGTCGTACGCGGCCCGCACCGCGGCATCCGCGTCGACGTAGTTGTTGTACGACATCTCCTTGCCGTGCAGCTGCGCGGCCTGCGCGATGCCCGGGCGGCCGCCCACCGCGGAGTAGCGCGCGGCCTTCTGGTGCGCGTTCTCGCCGTAGCGGAGATCGGCGTCCTTGGTCCAGGCGGCACCGACCCAGGCGGGGAACGGCGACTCCTCGACCGCCTGGTCGGGTGCGACGACGCTGCCGATCCACGAGGCGACCGCGATGTCGTAGGTCGCCGTGTGACGGAAGGCCTCGCGGGCGAGGTCGCGGCGCTGCACCAGCGTCGTGCCGCCCGCGCGGACGGCGGACACGATCTCGTCGTAGCGGTCGGGCGAGACGACCACGGCGACGTTCGCGTGGTTCTTCGCCGAGGCGCGCACCATCGCCGGACCGCCGATGTCGATCTGCTCGACCACGGCGTCGGGCTCGGCGCCCGAGGCGACGGTCTCGACGAACGGGTAGAGGTTGACGACGACGAGCTCGAACGGCGTGATCGCGAGGCCTGCGAGCTCCCGCTCGTGGTGCTCCAGGCGCAGGTCGGCGAGCAGGCCGGAGTGCACGCCCGGGTGCAGGGTGCGGACGCGCCCGTCGAGGTGCTCGGGAAAGCCCGTGACGTCGGCCACCTGCGTGACCGGCAGGCCGGCGCCGGCGATGGCCTTCGACGTGCCGCCGGTCGAGACGATCTCGACCCCCGCCTCGACGAGCGCGGTCGCGAGATCGACGAGGCCGGTCTTGTCGCTCACGGCGATGAGTGCGCGGCGCACCGGCACGACGTCGCGATCGCGGTAGAGGCTCGGGTCGATGCTGGCTCCGCTCATCGGGCGAGCTCCTTCAGGTCGAGGTGCGAGTTGGCGATGTCGAGCACGGCCTGGATCAGCAGGCGGCGCTCGACGGGCTTGATGCGGTCGTGGAGGCTGGTCGCGGTGTCGCCGGGCAGCACGGGGACGCGCTCCTGCGCGATGATCGGGCCGCCGTCCACGGAGTTGTCGACGACGATGAGGCTCGCGCCGGTCTCGGTGACGCCCGCGGCGAGCGCGTCGCGCACCCCGTGCGCACCCGGGAACTCGGGCAGGTACGCAGGGTGCGTGTTGATCAGGTGGGGGCTGAACGCGTCGACCACGGCGGGCGGCACGAGTCGCATCAGACCCGAGAGGATGACGAGGTCGGGCTGCCAGCTCCGCACCTGCTCGATGAGGGCCTCGCCCCATTCGTCGCGCGAGCCGTAGGCGGTGTAGGGGACGGTGAAGGCCGGGATGCCGAACTCCTCGCCCAGCCCGAGGCCCTCGCAGTCGCGGTCGGCGCCGATGGCGACGACGCGGGCGGGGAACTCGGCGTCCTCCGACGCCTCGAGCAGGGCGCGGAGGTTCGATCCCGTGCCCGAGATCAGCACGACGAGCTTCAGCACCCTACGAGGGTACCGGTCGCGCAGGTGAGCGGATGACCCGGCGCCATCCGCTCACCTGCGTGCCTCGTCGCGCTACCGCCCCCCGTCGACCGAGCTCACGAGCGGGAGCTCGTCCTCCGGGACCAGGACGTCGGTGCCCTCGTTGAGCGCCTCGCCGCGGAAGAACGGCGCCGACGCCGGGAACGCCGCCCAGGCGAGCATGAGCACGACGCCCAGCGCGAGCGAGCCGACGCCCACGACGAACACCCCGCCGACGCCGAACAGCACCGTGTACCCGTACTCGGGGTCGAGCATGTCGACCACCGAGAACCCGAACGCGGCGGCGAGCAGCGCGGCGCCGACGAACGGCAGGATGCCGCGGAACCACCGGTTGCGCGCGCTCTCGCGCAGGGTGCGACGGAAGTACCAGACGCACGCGAACCCGGTGATCGCGTAGTAGAACGCGATCGCGAGGCCGAGCGAGAGGATGGTGTCCTGCATGAGGTTGTCGCTGATGAGCGACATGCCGACGAAGAACAGGATCGCGACAGCGCCCATGAGCAGCGTCGAGAAGGCCGGCGTCCGGAACCGGGGGTGCACGCCGGCGAACCGCTCGGGGAGCGCCCGGTACACCGCCATGGCGAGCGTGCCGCGAGCGGTGGGCAGGATCGTCGTCTGGGTGGACGAGACCGCGGAGATCATGACGGCGACCACGAGCAGCCACGACCACGGACCGAAGACGGCGTCCTTGAGCGCGAAGAACACGTCGTCGGAGTTGGCCTCGTTCGCGAGGCCGAAGCCCTCGTCGCCGAGCCCCGCGTAGGCCATCGCGGCGACGGTGACGCCGACGTACGTCACAAGCAGGATGACGGTCGTGAGCACGGCGGCCCGGCCCGGCGTGCGCGTCGGGTCCTTCGTCTCCTCGTTGAGCGCGAGGCACGTGTCCCAGCCCCAGTAGATGAAGAGGGCCAGCAGGATCGCCTCGACGAAGGCCGAGAAGTCGGTGAACCCGAACGGGTTGAACCACTCGAGCGTCGGCAGGGTCGCGCCCTCCGGTGCCGTGCCGGTGGCGAACTGGATCGCGACGAGCACGACGAACGCGATGAGCGCGAGGTACTGGATCGCGAGCAGCACCTGCTGCAGGCGCTCGCCGATCTCGAGTCCTCGCCATGACACCCAGGTCATGAGCGCGATGAACACGACGCCGGTCGCGGTGACGACGAACGGGTCCTCGGCGAGGGACTCGTCGATGAGCAGCCAGAAGTAGATGCCGCCGATCTGCGCGAGGTTCGCGAGGACCACGACGCCCGCGACGGCGACGCCCCATCCGCCCATCCAGCCGACCCAGGGGCCGAACGCCTTGGTGGCCCAGGTGAAGGTCGTCCCGCAGTCGGGAACCTCGCGGTTGAGCTCGCGGTACGCGAACGCGATGAGCAGCATGGGCGCGAAGGCGAGGATGAACGCGATCGGAGCCTGCGCGCCGACGGCCAGCACGACCCAGCCGAGCGTGGCGGCGAGCGAGTAGACGGGCGCGGTGGAGGCCAGCCCGATGACGGTGGATCCCCACAGACCGAGGGTGCCGGCCGCGAGGCCCTTCCCGTCGTGTCGGTCGTCTGCGGGGCGGGCGGGCCTCGGCGGGCCTGCGGTCTCGGGCATGGGACTCCTCGTCGAGCGATGCGTCGGTGGCGGGCGCACCCTAGCGGGCCCTCGACGGGCCGCCGGGTCGCGTGTTGTCCGGCAGGCTAACACGACTGTTGTCCGGTCGTGCAACACAGTGCCGGATGCCGCGGCTAGACCGGCGGGGCCACGCGCTCCGGCTCGTCCCGCGCCGGTACCCCGGTCAGCGCGTTCCGGGCCCGCGCACGTGCGGCGAACACGCCGGCGACCGCGCCCACGCCCACGCTCGCTGCGGCGGCGGCCGCGACCAGGAGCGCGTCCGGCCCCACCTGCGCCAGCCGACCCGGTCCGGCCGCGCCGCCCGACCAGGCCGCGAACACGCCGAGCAGCCCGCCCGCGACGACGCCCGCACCGAGCCCGACCGCGAGCGTCGCCCACCACGGCGCCTTCTCGTGCACGGGGACGGACGTCGCGACGGCGATCGCCCCGGCGAAGCCGAGCAGCACCGGCAGCGCAAGCCAGAGCACGCCCAGCGGTGCCCCTTCGGGCGGTAGGGCGCCGAGGAGCGGCAGCCCCGGGACGGGCCCGATCAGCGTGACGCCGGGCGACACCGTGGTGCCGGCGCCGAGGGCGAAGCCGGGCCCGAGGAGCCAGGCCGCGGCCCACACGACGAGGTTGGGCACCAGCGCGAGCTGCACCATCGTGATGGCCGTGTCACCGTCGACGCCCGCGCCCAGCGCCTGGTAGAGCCCGACGATGGTCGCGTGGTCGAGCACGATCCGCACGGCGACCAGGACCGCAGCGACGGCCACCACGCCGAACGCCGCACCCACGCCCACGCGCACCGCGGTCCGGACGCCGTCGAGCGCGACCGCGGGCAGCCGGTCGATGCGGTCGCGGACGGCCGTCGTCGTGGCATCCGTCGCCCAGCCCAGACGCGCGAAGGTGCGAGCGACGCCGACGAGCGTCCCCGCCGCCATCACGAGCGCCGGCAGCAGGACCGCCTGCCACTGCGACGGCGCCGCGACCTCGGTCGTGGCGAGCCACCCCATCGCGCCGCCGAGCAGGCCGACCGTGACCACGGCGGCCGCGGCGCCCACGAGTGGATCCCCGCCCTGGGTCGCGCGCCGCCCGATCCGCATCGCGAAGGCGAACGTCAGCACGGCGAAGCCGAGCAACGGGAGCGTCACGGCGAAGGGCTCCTCGGCGCCGGCGATGCCGACGCTCGCCGCCGTCGCCTCGTCGAGGCGGACGGTCACGTCGACGCCGTGCCCGAGGAGCCAGAGGTCGCCTGCGACGCGGAAGAACACGTCCAGCGGCGCCGCGAGCTCGAACGCGACCGCCCAGAGCAGCATCAGCGGCACGAGCGCGACGCCGTATCCGATGAGCGTCGACACGGTCGCCTCGAGGGCGGCGAGCAGGGCGATCGTCGTGCGTCTCATCGCACTCGACCTTAATGCGCCGGCGTGGGATCAGCCCGCAGGACGTGCGGAGTCGATGCGACCCAGCGCGATCCGGGCGTCGGCGTCCGCCTCGTCCCCTCCGTCCGCCGGCACCGCCGCCGCCGTCCCGGGAACCTCCTCAGCCGCGTCGGGGACGTCCGCACCCGGGCGCCGCAGCAGCTCGACGAGCGCGACCGCGAACAGGGCGAGCACCACCGTCCAGATCACCGTCGACAGCTCGATCGGCCGGCTGAACCACAGCACGAGCGACGCGATCACCGCGATGACCACGTAGGCCGCAACCCTCGAGCGGTCCAGGGCAGCACCGAAGCGCCCCGTCGTCACGCCGCGCTCCTCGGCCGCGCGGCGAACCGCCCCGAAGCCGTCGTCGGCGAACCCGCGGGCGGCGCGCGCCGGGCGCCACGGTCCCGACAGCCACGCGATCAGCGCGATCGCGATGGCGAGCACCGCCAGGGCGACGATCGTGGAGACCATCAGGTCCGTGAGACCGCCGTAGATCGCCTCGGCGGCGCCCGCGGGCATGATCGACGGACTCACGGTCCCGACGAAGAACAACCGGCCGGTTCCGAACCCGGCGAGCGTCAGGAGCATGACGAGGGCGAGGCCGCCGGCCGTCCACACGAGCGCGGCGCTGCGGCGTTTCGCGACGAGCACGCCCGCGGCGAGCAGCACCAGCACGAGGACCGGCAGCCACGTGCCGACGGCGACGGCGAGCGCGTACATCGTCTGGATCAGCACGAGCGAGTCGACCTTCGCCACCACGACGCTGCGCTCGATCACCGGGATCGCCGCGGCGAACTCGACGCCGCGATCGGCGAGCCGGGACTTCACCTGCTCGATGATCGGGCCGAGCTGCACCGAGAGCGTGCCGTCGTCGCCGATCGCGAGCGCGGCATCCGGGTCGCCCTGGAGCGCGGCGATGAACTGCCGGTGACTGCCGCGCAGCGCCGCCGCCCACACGTCGGCGAAGGCCTCGGAGGTCACCACCCGGTCCACGGTCTGCTGCAGCAGCGAGCTCAGGCCCTCGGCGGCCGGACCCTCGAGCAGACCCAGGGCGTCCTCGGCGCGCGGCGGAAGGTCGAGCGACCGGATGCCGTCGAAGACGTCGGACGTCAGTTGCGGGATGTCGACCTGCTCCTCGATCGCGCCGACCACCTCGTCACCGATGTAGGCCTGCACCGCCGGATCCTCGCCGAGCGGCGCGAAGGTCGACACGAACCGGTCGGTGTCGATGAGCTGCAGCCGCGCCCACGCGCTCACGACCGCGACGGGGGCGAGCAGGAGGCCGATGACGACGAGTGCGACGGCTGCGACGGTGCGGCCGCGATGCCGCCTCGGCCGGGCCGCGGGCGCGGATGTCGCGGCTCGCGCCCCGGCGGCCGCCGGGACCTCCGGCACCGCCGCGCGGAGGCTCCGGTTCTCGGCCTCGAGCTCGGCGATGCGAGCGCGGAGCTCCTCATCGGTGCGGATCGGATCGGACATGGCGGACTCCCCCGTCGTCGGACGCCTCGGAGCCGACGATATCCACGCCCGTGGCACGCCGGGGGACGATGGTCCCGTGGGCCGGCGGCGTCAGTGCACGAACGCCTTCAGGAGCATCATCGCGAACCCGAATCCGGCGGTCGCCAGCGACCCGAGGACCTGCATGAGCGGACTCGCGCCGCGACGTCGGAACGCGACGAAGCCGAGCACCGCGAGCACCACCACGCCGGCCCAGAGCGCCGCCCACAGCGCGACCGCATCGGGTACCGCGCGCGTGGCCCCGATGAGGAGGATGGCCGACGGGATCAGGGCGGCGACGAGGAGACCGAGGGACCGGCGCAGCGAGTGGCGGAACGCCCGACGGAGGCCCATCATCCTGCCCTCGGCGTCCACCCCGTGATTCGCGACCGTGCCGGCGTAGACGTGGGCGGCCCAGAAGACGATCACGGTCACGGCGACGGTCCAGAAGACGGACCACGAGCTGTCGCCGTGCGCGCCCGCGACGACGATCATGCCGGAGACGAGGATCACGCCGTACACGGATTCCTCGGTCACGAAGCTCGCCTTGAGGACGTGCACCGGACTCGGCCGGACTGTCATGGCTCCATGCTGCCACGAGCGGTCCGGGAGCGCCCCCCGATCTGGGGTATGAGGATTTCTCATCTCCACTCGCGGCGCGCACGCCGACCGGAGTACCGTGCGCAGTGGCATACAGACTCCCCTACGGCGCGATGCACGCCCGGCGAAGCTCTACCCACCTCGCCCGACGCGCCGACGGAAACCCGATCTCTCCCCGCATCATCGCCCCGCAGAGGACCGTCCGGTCCGCCCGGACCGGACGACGCTGCGAATACCCGGAGGCGATGATGCCGCTTGCAGCCAGAATTCGAACATCCGAAGAACGCGCCGAGTCGCGTCGACGATATCTCCCGGGGGCGGCCGCGGTCGGCGTCACGGCGCTCGTGGGCACCGTGCTCATCAGCGGGCCCGCACTGGCGGACCATCCCGAAGTCAGCCTGACCGGCAGCAACTTCGAGGTCGACACCAACGCCAACCTCAAGGTCGATGACGCGGCACCCTCGATCGACTGGGCGAGTGACGGGGTGACCACGCCCACGGCGGATCTCCCGCCCGGGTCGGGGGACGACTCATTCGGCAACGGGTCGAAGGAGGACACCGAAGTCCCGTCCGTCGTGGACGGGAGCATCCCGCCGAACAAGAGCGATCTGCTGAACTTCAACACGTACGTCGAGAAGGTGCCGGGCGGCGACGACTTCCTGCACATGTTCTGGCACCGCGTCCAAGAGCCGCGTGGCACTACGAACATGGACTTCGAGTTCAACCAGGAGGCTGCCGATCCGGAAGTGGGCAACGGCGTCACTCCCGCGCGGACCGAGGGCGACCTGCTGATCCAGTACGACCTCTCGCAGGGTGGGACCAACCCCACACTGTCCATCGCGTACTGGCTCGAGGATACGTCGTTCGGTCCGACCTACGTGGAGGACCCGGTGGCGGTCACCCCGTCGGACTGCGTCGCATCGAACGCGTTCCCCTGCTGGGGCCTGCGCACCAACCTCAGCCAGGCGGGCATCGCGACCGGGTCGATCAACACGACGCAGATCCCGGCGAGCGAGTCGGCACCGCTGCCCGGACCGATCTCGGCCCGCACGTTCGGCGAGGCCTCCGTGAACCTCACCGAGCTGCTCGGCGATAGCTGCACGTCCTTCGCCGGCGCGTACCTGAAGAGCCGTTCGTCCGACTCGTTCACGGCGGCCCTCAAGGACTTCATCGCGCCATCCGGGACGCCCATCACGAATTGCGCGACGGTGACGATCCGCAAGTTGACGGATCCCGCCGATGAGCCCGAGACGACGCTGTTCGGGTTCGACCGCAGCTTCACCGTGGAGTCCGATGCGGAGACGCCCGACCTGACGTTCGACCTCGGCAACGGCGGTGCGCAGACGTTCACCGACGTGCCCTTCGGCACGGACTACGTCGTCGATGAGAGCACGATCCCCGATGGTTGGGCGCTCGATGACATCGACTGCACGATGAGCACGGGATACGGGGAGACCCCCGAGGAGACGCAGGCCGCGTTCGCCGTCGACACGGCGGCCGGAACCGTGACCTTCGACCTCGCCGAGGGACAGGCCGTCGACTGCACGTACACGAACGTGCTCCAGACGGGCTCGCTCCTTATCGTGAAGGACCGCAAGCACGCCGCGGACAACGATGACGATCCGGCGACGGTGAACGAGACGCACTCGCATGAGGGCGTCACCTTCACCGTGACGGGTGGTGACATCGACCCCGAGACACCGTTGACCGGTCAGACGAATGCGGACGGCGAGCTCTGCTTCGACGACCTGCTCGTCTCGTCGGTCGCCGGAGACTACACGGTCACTGAGGACGTACCGGATGGCTACGTGAGCGATGACGCCACGAAGGATGTCACGGTCGTGCTCGGCCCGGATTGCGCCGACGAGGAGGACGATCCCGTCACGGTCAACTTCCTCAACACGCCGTTGACCGACATCACGGTCAGTGTCGACTCCCTCGAGCCCGGTGGCACGTTCTCGAGCATCGAGTGCGATGCCACGGTGGAGGACCCGGATACCGATCCCGACGTCTCGCTCGATGAGGAACTCGACGATCCCAGCGTCAAGCTCGAGGACCTGCAGCCGGGCACCTACACATGCGTGGTCGTGATCGACCCGTGAGACCCGGAGGAGGAATCGCATCCTGACGACGAGGGGCCCCGCCCGGCGAACGCCGGACGGGGCCCTCCCTGCGGTGCGCAGCGCTACGCGCCGAGCGTCTCGTACACCTCGCGCAGCAGGCGGGCGGTCTCGGACGGCGTCTTGCCGACCTTGACGCCCGCGGCCTCGAGGGCCTCCTTCTTCGCCTCGGCCGTGCCCGCCGAGCCGGAGACGATGGCGCCGGCGTGGCCCATGGTCTTGCCCTCGGGTGCGGTGAAGCCGGCCACGTAGCCGACGACCGGCTTCGTGACGTTGGCCTTGATGAAGTCGGCCGCGCGCTCCTCGGCGTCGCCGCCGATCTCGCCGATCATCACGATCGCCTTCGTCTCGGGGTCCGCCTCGAACGCTGCGAGTGCGTCGATGTGGGTGGTGCCGATGATGGGGTCGCCGCCGATGCCGATCGCGGTCGAGAAGCCCAGGTCGCGCAGCTCGTACATCATCTGGTAGGTCAGCGTGCCCGACTTCGACACGAGCCCGATCGGGCCCTTGCCCGTGATGTTCGCCGGCGTGATGCCGACGAGCGACTCCCCGGGGCTGATGATGCCCGGGCAGTTCGGTCCGATGATGCGGGTCTTCTCGCCCTTCTCCTTGGCGTACGCCCAGAACTCGGCGGAGTCCTGCACGGGCACGCCCTCGGTGATGATGACGAGGAGCGGGATCTCGGCGTCGATGGCCTCGACGACGGCGTCCTTCGTGTAGGCGGGCGGCACGAACGCGATCGACACGTCGGCTCCCGTCTGCTCGATGGCCTCCTGCACGCTGGCGAAGACCGGCAGCTCGACCGGGTTGCCATCGGCGTCCCGGTGCAGCACGGTGGTGCCGGCCTTGCGCGCGTTCACGCCGCCGACGACCTGGGTGCCCGCCGCGAGCATGCGCGCGGTGTGCTTCGTGCCCTCGCCGCCGGTGATGCCCTGGACGATGACCTTGGAGTCCTTGTTCAGAAAGATGGTCATTGCTTTTCCTAGTCCTTGATCTCGACGGGCTCGATCAGCGCGCGGCGTTCGCGAGCTCGGCGGCCTTGTCGGCGCCCTGGTCCATGTTCTCGGCGAGGGTGACGAGCGGGTGCGCCGCCTCCTCGAGGATGCGGCGGCCCTCGGCGACGTTGTTGCCGTCCAGTCGCACGACGAGCGGCTTGTTCGCGGTGGAGCCGAGCTCGGCGAGCGCGCCCACGATGCCCTTCGCGACCTGGTCGCAGGCGGTGATGCCGCCGAAGACGTTGACGAAGACGGCCTTCACCTGCGGGTCGCCGAGGATGATCGAGAGGCCGTTGGCCATGACCTCGGCCGACGCGCCGCCGCCGATGTCGAGGAAGTTGGCGGGCTTCACGCCGCCGTGGTTCTCGCCGGCGTACGCGACGACGTCGAGCGTCGACATGACGAGCCCCGCGCCGTTGCCGATGATGCCGACCTCGCCGTCGAGCTTGACGTAGTTGAGGTCGAGCTCCTTCGCGGCCTGCTCCAGCGGGTCGGCCGCGGCCTTGTCCTCCAGCAGGGCGTGGCCGGCGTGGCGGAACTCCGCGTTCTCGTCGAGGGTCACCTTGCCGTCGAGCGCGATGACGTTGCCGTCCTCGTCGCGGATCAGCGGGTTCACCTCGACGAGCGTCGCGTCCTCGCTGCGGTAGACGTCGTACAGCTTGACGAACACGTCGGCGACCTTGTCGACGAGCTCGGCCGGGAAGTTCGCGGCCTCGGCGATCTCGCGGGCCTTGGTGGGCGTGATGCCCGTGCCGGGGTCGACCTCGATGCGCGCGAGCGCCTCGGGCTTCTCGACGGCGAGCTGCTCGATCTCCATGCCGCCCTCGACGCTCGTGAGCGAGAGGTACGACCGGTTGGCGCGGTCGAGGAGCACCGAGAAGTAGAACTCCTGCGCGATCTTGGCGCCGGCGGCGACCATGACGCGCTTGACGACGTGACCCTTGATGTCGAGACCGAGGATCGCCTTCGCGGCCTCCTCCGCCTCGTCGGCGTTCTTGGCGACCTTCACGCCGCCGGCCTTGCCGCGGCCGCCGGTCTTCACCTGTGCCTTGACGACGACGACGCCGCCGAGCTTCTCCGCCGCGGCGCGCGCCTCTTCGGGCGTGTCGGCGACGATGCCCGGGAGCACCGGCACTCCGTACTTCTCGAAGAGGTCTCTGGCCTGGTACTCGTAAAGATCCACGCTCTGCTTCCAATCGTTCCGCGGTTCGCGCGTAGGGATGGTGGGTGAGGGGGCCCGGGTGACCTCTCGACGTCGAGATACCTCGATGTCGAGATAAACGGGCCGCGACCATGGTACCCCTCCCCCGCGGCACGCCCGAACCGGCCGTCGCCCGCACGTCGGGCGCTCCACGTCGCGGGACCTCCGGCCGGTGGCATCCGCCCCCGGCGCTGCGATACTGCCGACATGACGGATGCCGCTGCCGAACCGACGCACCGCACCGACCCGCACGACGGCAGGGTGCACGCGAAGCTCAACTGGCTCCGGGCCGCCGTGCTCGGCGCGAACGACGGCATCGTCTCCGTCGCGGCCCTCGTGGTGGGCGTCGCGGCGGCGACGACGGACCTCGGCGCCATCGTCGTCGCTGGCGTGGCCTCCGTCGCCGCCGGGGCGATCTCGATGGGGCTCGGCGAGTACGTCTCGGTCTCGAGCCAGCGCGACACCGAGCGGGCCCTCATCGCGAAGGAGCGCGAGGAGCTCGCCACGATGCCCGAGCAGGAACTCGCCGAGCTCGCCGAGATCTACCGGGGCAAGGGCCTCTCGCGCGAGACGGCGGAGCGCGTGGCCATCGAGCTCACCGAGCACGACGCGATCGCGGCCCACCTCGAGGCCGAGCTGCACATCGCCGAGGCCGACGTCGTGAACCCGTGGCACGCGGCCTGGGCGTCCGCCGCGTCGTTCCTGGTCGGGGCGGTGCTGCCGATGATCGCGATCCTGCTCCCCCCGCCCGAGTGGCGCATCGCGACGACGTTCATCGCGGTTCTCGTGGCGCTGGCCGTCACGGGCTGGCTCTCGGCGTGGATCGGCGGGGCCCCGCGGCTCCGCGCCGTGTCGCGCGTCGTCATCGGCGGCGCGCTCGCGCTCGCGGTGACGTGGGCGATCGGCGCCCTGCTCGGCGGCGCGGTCTAGCGGGACGGGCAGGACGCCGGCATGGCCGAGGCGCGGATCGGCATCTCCGGATGGCGGTACCGTCCGTGGCGCGGCGTGTTCTATCCGAAGGGCCTCCGTCAGGCCGACGAGCTCGCCTACGCCGCCGAGCGCATGACCTCGATCGAGCTGAACGGCTCGTTCTACTCGCTGCAGCGCCCGGCGAGCTGGCTCCGCTGGCGGGACGGCACGCCCGACGGCTTCCTCTTCGCGGTCAAGGGCCCGCGGTTCATCACCCACGTCAAGCGCCTGGGCGACATCGACGCGCCCCTGGCGAACTTCCTCGCCTCGGGCGTGCTCGACCTGGGGCCGAAGCTCGGTCCCGTCCTGTGGCAGCTCCCACCGACGCTCCGATTCGACGAGGACCTGCTCGACGCGTTCCTCGCACGACTGCCGAGAACCCGAGCGGATGCCGCCGCGCTCGCCGCCCGGCACGATGACCGCATGGAGGGCCGGGCGTCGTTCTCGGCGGCGGTGCCGGGCGCCCCGGGACCGACGCGCATCCGGTACGCCGTCGAGGTGCGGCATCCGTCGTTCGAGGAGGCCGCCGACCGGTGGACGACCGTCCTGGAGCGGCACGGCGTGGCATCCGTCACCGCCGACACGGCGGGCAAGTACCCCCGCCTCGACCGGACGACCGCCGACTTCGCGTACGCCCGGTTGCACGGCGAGGAGGAGCTCTACGCATCGGGCTACGACGAGGGCTCGCTCGACCGGTGGGCGGAGTGGACGCGCGCGCACCTCGAGGCCGGCCGCGACGCGTACCTGTACTTCGACAACGACATCAAGGTCCGCGCGCCGTACGACGCGATGGGCCTCATCGCCCGGCTCCCGGTGCCCGCCTCGCTTCCGCAGGCTCCGGGGCGTCCCTGACGGCTTCGGCTCGCCACGGGACTACCATGACGCGCGTCGGGGGCCTGAGGCCCGTTCGCCGCAGGGAGGCGGTACGCACGATGTCGGCATCGCAATCGGAACCCGTGCTCGAGCTCCGCATCCACGGGGTGAACAACACGCCGCCGCACGACATGCTCGATCTGCCGAAGGACGACGTCGAGCTCGCCTTCGGCGACGACCTCGGCAGCTTCTGGCACCCGACCCCGGAGGCCGTGGAACGCGGGCGCGTCGACCGCGTGCACGGCGAGACCTCGCGCGGCGTGGTCGAGCCGGCCGAGGTCCCGCGCGGTCGCGTCCCCCACGGGGTCCACCGCGAGACGTACTCGTGGGGCGGGATGGTGCGCACCGCGCCGCCGGAGTCCGGCATCGGCGGGGTCGCCCTCGCCGTCCTCGCCCGCGCGGCATGGACGCTGCTCCTGCCGTTCAGCATCGCCAACGCCGCGATCTGGGCCTGGCAGCTGCCCTCGCCGCGCGACGGCCGCCGCATCCGCGCGGGCGCCGCGATCGTGCGCATCGCGTGCCTCGCGCTCACGCTCGTGCTCGCGCTCGCCGTCGCATCCGTCGCGATCGACCTGCTGGCGCTGCAGTGCTTCCGCGGTGGGCGGACCGTCTGCGAGCCGATCGGCGGGGCCGGCGACACGTTCGCGGCCTGGAAGGACGAGCGCCGCGTCGCCCTGTTCTCGCTCGTGCCGGTGCTCGCCCTCGTGGCGGTGTTCCTCGTCTCGAAGCTCTCGACCCTGCGCTACAACGTCGCCGGCCGGATCCTCGGCGGGCCCGACGACGACGACGACGGCCGGCCGCTGCTCGCCGAGCCGCGGTTCTGGCTCACCCGCACCGAGACCCACCGCCTCGCGATCCTGCACCTCGCAGCCGGCGTCGCGGTGGTCGCGCTCGTGACGAGCTTCGCGTACGCGAGCGACACCACGGGCGTGACGCCGTTCCTCGCCGTGGCGTCGGGCCTCGTGGTCGTCGCGTGCGCCGCGCTCGTCGCGACCACCGATTCCGCGCCGTACGAGCTGACCCACGCGAACCGCCGTGCCCCGTTCGGGCTGCTGACGGCGGCCGTGGTGCTCTACGCCGTCCCGATGCTCGTGCTCGGGTTCCACGGCGACATCCGCCTCGAGCCGCGCGTCATGGGGCAGGCCTCCGACCGCATCCTGCTCGCGATCATCGCGACGGCGCTGGCGCTCATCGTCGTGACGTGGGCGCTGCCGGCCCGTGACCGCGCCCGTCGCGGCTGGCGCGGGCGCGGCGCCGCGGTCTTCCTCACCCTCGGGCTCTCGATCGAGCTCGTGCTCGGGTCCCTGCTCAACGTGCTCGTCGGCGACTGGCTGAACGGCGCCGCGGCGGCGAACCGGCTCGACCAGCCGTACCCCGAGTGCTCGGGCGAGGACTGCCTGCCGGGCGAGATGACGATCGGCCCGTTCTTCGCGCCGTTCCTCGGCACGACCCTGGCGGCCATCCTCGTCGGCGCGATCGTCGTCGGCGCGATGCTCGTCCGCCGACGGGACGTCACGGCGCGGGCGCCGGCGGCCGCGCCCGGGTCGACGTCCGACGCGCCGTCGACGACGGATGCCGCATCGGCCCGGGCGACGCTGTCGACGCTGCTCCGTCCCGAGGTCGACCAGAAGCGCGCCCTCGCGGCCCGGCTGCACCTCGCCGAGCCGATGGTCGGAGTCCTCGCGATCGCGTTCTTCACGGCCGCCGTCGTCACGGTCGCGATGGCGCTCGCGCCCGGGTCGCTCCGCCGGGTGCTTCCGCCCGAGGCGGCCGCCGCCGTCGCCACGGCCTTCGCGCGGTGGATCGACGCGTCGCTCATGGTCTGGGTCGTCATCGGCCTGTCCGTCACGGCCGGCCTCGTGCTGGGCGGCCGGCGCTCGTCCCGGCCGCTCGCGCTCGTCTGGGACCTCGCATGCTTCCTGCCGCGGGCGGGACACCCGTTCGGCGCGCCGTGCTACGCGGAGCGGGCCGTTCCCGAGGTCGCGCGTCGCATCCGGTGGTGGCTCGACCTGCCGCCCGTCGAGCGCGACGGGACGACCCGGCCGCGGTCGGTCGTGCTCGCCGCCCACAGCATGGGCGCCGTCGTCGCGGTCGCGGCCCTCTACGCGCTGCGGAACGATCCGGGCTGGCCCTCGTACCGCGACCGGATCGGGCTGCTGACCTTCGGCGTGCAGCTCCGGCCGTACTTCGGGCGCTTCTTCCCCGAGGTGCTGGGCCCGGAGGTCATCGGCGCGGTTCCCTGCGGCCGGCCCGCCGCGTGGCAGCGGGACCCGTGGTCGGGCGCCGACCTCGAGGGAGGCTCCCCGGCGGTGCCGGGCGGGTTCCCCGCGTCGCGGTGGCTGAACCTGTGGCGCCTGACCGACTACCTGGGCTTCCCGGCGCACTCCGTCGGCACGGCCGGGAACGCGCGCGACCGGTACGCCGAGGAGATCGACCTCAGCGGCTACGTCGGCGTGGTCGACACCCACAGCTGGTACTACCGGACCCCGGCGTACCAGCGCGCGCTCGACGACCTGTGCCGGGCCTCGTCCGCGGCGGGCGGCGGATGATCGGCCGGTCGGCACGCGTCCTCCCGGACGCCGGATCGGTGGCGGCCGCTACAGCTTCTCGATGGGCGCGATCTTGATGAGGAGCTTCTTCTGCCCCGCGGCGTCGAAGGCGACGTGGGCGATGCGCTTGCTGCCCTCGCCGGTGACCTGGCGTACGGTGCCCTCGCCGAAGTCCGTGTGACGGATGCGGTCGCCGGCCTCGAGCGTGAGGTCGCCGTTGTCGCGCACGGTGCCCGTGACCCGGTTCGCCCACTCCGTCTTCGTCGCGGTGGACTTCGTCACGCTGAACCGCTCGAGGTCGCGGTCGCGCGTCCCCCAGGCCCCGCCGCCGCTGCCGCCGTAGCCGCCGCGGCGCGCGTTGAGCGCGCGAGGCTGGCTCCCGCCGCGGCTGTTGGCCATGCCGGGCGACTGCTTCCAGTCGACGAGCTCGTCGGGGATCTCCTGCAGGTACCGGCTCGGCATGGCGACGGACACCTCGCCGAACTGCGCGCGGCTCATCGCGAGCGAGAGGAAGAGCCGCTTGCGGGCGCGCGTGATGCCGACGTAGAAGAGTCGCCGCTCCTCGGCGGGGCCGCCGGGCTCGGACGCCGACATCTGGTGCGGCAGCAGGCCCTCCTCGAGCCCGGTGAGGAACACGGCGTGGTACTCGAGGCCCTTGGCCGTGTGCAGCGTCATGAGCGACACGGTGCCGGATGCGTCGTCGAGCTCGTCGGCGGCGGCCACCAGCGACACCTGCGTCAGGAAGTCGACGAGCCCCGCGCCCGGGTTCTCGCGGTCGAAGTCCTTCGTCTGCGCGAGGAGTTCCTCGACGTTCTCGGCCCGGGTCTCGTCCTGCGGATCGCGGCTGTTGCGGAGCGTCGCCACGAGCCCCGAGCGGTCGAGCAGGAAGGCGAGCACGTCGGACACCTTCGCCGCGCCCTCGTTCGTGCCCTCGTCGAGGCCCTTCTGCGACGGCACGAGCATCGCCGACGCCTCGTCGAGCACCTTGGCCAGGTCGACGATCGCCTTGGTCACCTTCGGGCCCAGTCCGAGGCCGTCGGCCGCGCGCATCGCCTGGCGGAAGGTGAGGTCGTTCTGCTCGGCGAAGCTCGCCAGGCTCGTCTCGGTCGCCGGTCCGATGCCGCGCTTCGGCGTGTTCAGGATGCGGCGCAGCGCGAGCTCGTCGAGCGGGTTCGCGACGGCGATGAGGTAGGCCATCGCGTCCTTGATCTCGGCGCGCTCGTAGAACTTCGTGCCGCCGACGACGCGGTACGGCACGGCGGAGCGCACGAAGATCTCCTCGAGTGCACGGGTCTGCGCGTTCGTGCGGTAGAAGACCGCCATGTCGCGGTAGGCGACGCCCGCGCGGCGCAGCGCCTCGATCTCATCGACGACGAACTGCGCCTCGTCGTGCGCCGTGTAGCCGGTGTAGCCGGTGATCTTGTCGCCGTCGCCGTCGGCCGTCCAGAGCTTCTTGTCCTTCCGGTCGAAGTTGTTCGAGATGACCGCGTTCGCCGCCGAGAGGATGTTCTGCGTCGATCGGTAGTTCTGCTCGAGCAGCACGACCTTCGCGCCCGGGAAGTCGCGCTCGAACTCGACGATGTTGCGGATGTCGGCGCCGCGGAAGGCGTAGATCGACTGGTCGGAATCGCCGACGACGGTGAGGCTCGCGCCGGGGATCGCGCCCGAGGCATCCGTCATGCCGCGAACGAGCACGCCGTGCTGGTCGAGCTCGGCGACGACGTGGGGCTCGACGGGGCGCGTGAGCTCGCGGATGAGCGCGTACTGCGCGTGGTTGGTGTCCTGGTACTCGTCGACGAGGATGTGCCGGAACCGCCGCTGGTACAGCGCCGCGACCTTCGGGAACGCGCGGAACAGGTAGACGGTCTCGCTGATGAGGTCGTCGAAGTCGAGCGCGCTCGCGTCGCGCAGCCGGCGCGTGTACTGCCGGAAGATCTCGAGGAACATGACCTCGTTGGGGTCGTTCGTGTTGACGTTGCGGGCGTACGTCTCGACGTCGGACAGCTCGTTCTTGAGCTTCGAGATCTTCGCCTGCGCGCTCGCCGGCGTGAACCCGAGCGTGTCGGCATCGAGCTCCTTGATGATGCGCTTCAGGATGGTGCGCTGGTCGGCCGAGTCGTAGATCGTGAACGTGCTCGACAGCCCGAGCGACTCGGCCTCGCGGCGCAGGATGCGCACGCACGCCGAGTGGAACGTCGAGATCCACATGCCGCCGGCCGCCTCGCCGAGCAGCGCCTCGACGCGCTCGCGCATCTCGGCCGCGGCCTTGTTGGTGAAGGTGATCGCGAGGATCTGGCTCGGCCATGCCTCGCGCCCGTCGATGAGGCTCGCGATGCGGTGCGTGAGCACGCGGGTCTTGCCCGACCCCGCGCCCGCGACGATGAGCAGCGCGGGCCCGCGGTACTCGACCGCCTCGCGCTGCTGCGGGTTGAGCCCGGCCGTCAGCCGATCGGATGCCGCGTGCCCGGCGCCGTGCGGCGCCCCCGTGCGTTCGTCGGTGGCCGCGACAGGCGCCTCGCGCCAGCCGGTCGGGTCGTCGGGGTCGAGGATCAGCGTCATGTCCCGTCAAGTCTAGGCGCGGCATCCGACAGCCCACCCCGCCCCTGACTTCGCGCCCACCCCTGCTCTTCACGGCACCCACGCCGAATCACCTCGAACGGCCGCTCGGCTGTCCTGAACGCGGCCATCGGAGGTGACTCGAGGACCGCGCCCGGGCCGCTGTGGACAGCGCAGTGCTCCCGCGCGGATGACGTGGCACCGTTCGTGCATGCCCGTCCCGCCGCGCCCGCTGCCGCTCGAATTGCGTCTCGCGCCGTTCCGCGTGGCCGAGGCGCGCGAGCTCGGCATCAGCCGCCGCCGCCTCCGAGCGCGTGACCTGACCGCCCCGTTCCGCGGCATCCGCTCGGCGGCGCCCGTCGACACGCTGCTGGACCGTTGCCTCGCCTACGCGGCGCACATGCACGCCGAGCACTGGTTCAGCCACGCGACGGCCGCTCGGCTCTGGGGCCTGCCGGTGCCGGCGCACGTCGCCGCCGAGACCGCGCTCCACGTCTCGGCCGCGGGCCGCGAACCGCATGGCCGGGGCGTCGTCGGCCATCGCGCCTCCGCCGCCCCGGCGATCGCCTTCCTGCACGGTCTCCCGGTGCTCGCGCCGGCAGACGCGTGGTGTCAGCTTGCGGGATCGCTCGACCTCGATGAGCTCATCTCCGCCGGCGACCGACTCCTCGGCAGCCCCCAGCCGCTGTGCGGAGCGGAAACGCTCGATGCGGCGATCGCGCGCCACGGCGCCCGGCGCGGCGCACGGGCGATCCGGGCGGCGCGGCTCGAACTGCGGCCACGCTCCAGATCGGCCCGGGAGACGAGGCTGCGCCTCCTCGTGATGCGCGCCGGATATCCCGAGCCCGCGCTGAACCATCCGATACGTCTGCCGGACGGCACGTCGACGGACGGCGACCTCGTCTTCCGGGAGCACCGGGTCCTCCTCGAGTACGACGGCGAGCAGCATCGCACCGACCGTCGGCAGTTCGACCGCGACGTCGATCGGCTGAACCAGCTCGCCCTCGCGGGCTGGCTCGTCATCCGCGTGCGATCAGGCATGGCGGATGCCGCGATCCTCGAGGCGCTGGACCGGGCCCTGCGTGCGCGTGGATGGCCGGGATGACCTCGAGTCACCTCGAACGGCCGCCCGAGGGCCCGCCACCGGGCCGTTCGAGGTGACTCGGTCACGCACCGAGCGCCCGAATGGCGGTCAGGAGTCGGCGACGGCGCGGCGCGCCTCGATGCCGAGGTCCGGGTGGTCGAGGAACACGCCGTCGACCCCGGTGCGCAGGATGCGGGTGAATTCGCCGAGCCAGTCCCCCCACGCGCTGCGCGTGGCCCCGCGGCGGTGGGGCGGGGCGAGGAAGCGGTTCTCCGGGCGGAGCGTCCACGTGTAGACCGCGAGGCCGGCGGCGTGCGCCGCGTCCACGAGCGCCGCACCCCGCAGCGGAGCGTCCGGTCGCACGCGTCGCGCGGCGGCCGCGACATCCGTCGACGACGCCGGCCCACCGACGAGGCGCGCCTTGCCGACGCTGATCCCGTCGACGACCCCCGCGAGCCCGGCCAGGCCCGCCCCGGTCGCGTACGAGTCGTACGTCCGGGCCGCCGGGCCGTCGATCGTGGCGAGGTCCCACGGCGCTCCGCGGTCCTCCACGAGGAGCACGCGCGTGCCGCCGATGCCGCCGTCGCGCAGCCGCTCGAGGAGCGTCGGCTCGAACGCCTCGGAGATGAGGCGGTCGTCGCCGCGACCCCATCCGGCGGCCGACAGCTCGGCGGCGAAGAGCTCGTCGAGCGGGAGTCCGAGCGAGGCGAAGTGCGTCGCGTGCTTGAACTCGGCGACGAGCCGGATGACCCGGCCCGTCTCCTCGGCGGCGCCATCCAGCAGCGCCAGCAGGTCGCGGAACCGGATGATCGGGTAGCGGCCGTCGAAGGTCGCGTTGTGCTGGCGGATGCCGCCGAGCCGCTCGGTCGCTCGGAGCGTCGACAGCTCCGCCCACGTGAAGTCCTCGGTGAACCAGCCCGTCAGCTCGCGGCCGTCGATCGACCGCGTCGTCCGGCGCGACGCGAACTCGGGGCGGGACGCGACATCCGTCGTGCCGGAGATCTCGTTCTCGTGGCGCAGGACCAGCACGCCGTCGCGCGTCGCGACGAGGTCGGGCTCGACCGCATCGACGCCGAGGGCGAACGCGAGCCGGTACGACGCCTCCGTGTGCTCGGGCCGGTAGCCGGGCGCACCACGGTGGCCGATGACGAGCGGATGCTCGGCGGCGCCTGGCAGCATCCCCTCAGCGTAGCCACGGCCCGGATGCCTCCACCGGAATGCGGCGCGAATTCTCGGCGTTGACACGGATGGACCCGATAGATTGGGAGTTCCTTCTCCACCCGACGGAAAGCCGAAAGCAGAGGAAACCACGGCAATGGCACTCAACAACCCCGCCTTCTCACGTAACGAGGCGTTCTCCAACCAGGGGGCGGTGGCTGTCGCGCAGGACATGTCCGCCCAGCAGTTGCAGGACATCTACAACCAGCCGGCCACGCTCCCCGACCGCGAGGTCATGACGATCGAGGACACGATCCAGAAGTCGGCCGCCGCCTTCGGCGTGCTCCTGGTCGGCGCCGCGATCGGCTGGATCACGATGCAGTCCGTCCCGTTCCTCTGGATCGGCGCGGGCATCGTCGGCTTCGTGCTGGCGCTGGTGAACATCTTCAAGAAGGAGCCGTCGCCCGGGCTCGTGCTCGCCTACTCGGCGGTGCAGGGCGTGTTCGTCGGCGGCATCTCCGCGTACTACGAGGCGATCTTCCCGGGCGTCGTCGCTCCGGCCGTCATCGCGACGCTCGTCGTCGTCGGCGTGACCCTGGCGCTCTTCGCGTCGGGCAAGATCCGCGCATCGAAGAAGGCCACGAAGGTCTTCCTGATCGCCATGGTCGGCTACCTGGTGTTCTCGCTGGTCAACTTCGGGCTGATGATCTTCAACGTGACGGACGACCCGTTCGGTCTCCGCTCGTGGGATGGCTTCTTCGGCATCCCGCTCGGCGTGATCCTCGGCGTCTTCGTCGTCATCATGGGCGCCTACTCGCTCGTGCTCGACTTCGACTTCATCCAGCAGGGCGTGCGCAACCGCGCCCCGAAGAAGTACGCGTGGACCGGTGTCTTCGGCATCATGGTCACCGTGATCTGGCTGTACCTCGAGATCCTGCGCATGCTCGCGATCATGCAGTCGAGCGACTAGCAGCGGATGCCGCGCACGTGAACGGGTCGCCCTTCGGGGCGGCCCGTTCCGCGTCTCCGGAGCGCGCGACGGAAGCCCAACCGTCGGAGTGCCGTTTCTGCGGTGGAGTGCCCGTGCAACGGGGCCTCCACCTCGGAAACGGCACTTCATCACGGCGAAGCGGCGGGACGGGGCGCCGGGCAGCGGGCTGCGGGCGGGCCGGCGTCAGCGCGACCCCGGCCGCGACGCGCGCGCGAGGAGCACCGCGCGCTCGCGCTCGTTCGCGGTGAGGCGCGCGGCCTCCGCGAACGCCTCGCGCGCGGCATCCGTTCGCCCGAGCCGCTCGAGCAGCTCGGCCCGGACGGCGTGCAGCGGATGGTAGCGGGCGAGCCGGCCGTCGGCCGCCAGCCCGTCCACGATCGCGAGCCCGGCCTCGGGCCCGTCGGCCATGGCGACGGCGACCGCGCGGTTGAGCTCCACCACGGGTGACGGCGCCACGCGCCCGAGGGCCTCGTACAGCGCGACGATCGTCGCCCAGTCGGTGTCGTCGACGGATGCCGCGACGTCGTGCTGCTCCGCGATGGCGGCCTGCAGCGCGAAGGGGCCGCGGCCTCGGCCGATCGCGTCGGCCCGGCCGAGCGCGGCGCGCCCGCGCGCGATCGCGGAGCGGTCCCACCGCCGCCGGTCCTGGTCGGCCAGCAGGACCGGGTCGCCGTTCGCGTCGAGGCGGGCGGGGAACCGCGCGGCGGTCAGCTCCATGAGCGCCAGGAGCCCGTGCACCTCGGGCTCACGCGGCACGAGCCCCGCGAGCACGCGTGCGAGCCGCAGGGCCTCCCGGCTGAGTTCGGGTCGCATCAGGTCGGACCCCGCGGAGGCCGAGTGCCCCTCGTTGAAGATCAGGTAGAGCACGCCGAGCACCGTGCCGAGCCGCTCGGGGAACTCCGACCGCGGCGGCACCTCGAACGGCACGCCCGCATCGCCGAGCGTCTTCTTCGCGCGCACGATCCGCTGCTGCACCGTCGACACCGGCACGAGGAACGCCCGTGCGATCTCATCGGTCGTGAGGCCCGCGACCACCCGCAGCGTGAGCGCGACGCGCGCCTCCCGTGAGAGCACCGGGTGGCACGACACGAACACGAGCCGCAGCATGTCGTCGTCGATCGCGTCCGGGTCGTACGGCAGGTCGGCCGTCGCATCCGTCGCCTCGGCCTGCTCGCGCTCGAGGTCGTGGGCGATCGCGGCGAGCCGCTCGTCGTACCGTTCGCGTCGTCGCCATCCGTCGATCGCGCGGCGCTTGGCCACCGCGGTGAGCCACGCGGCCGGGTTCGACGGGATGCCCGAGGCGGGCCACTGCGCGAGTGCCTCGGCGAGCGCGTCCTGGGCCAGGTCCTCGGCGAGCGCGAAGTCGCCGACCATGCGGGTGAGCGTTGCGACGATGCGCGCGGACTCGATGCGCCAGACGGCCGCGACGGCCCGCCGGGCGGACTCGGGGTCCACCGGGCGGGCCGTCGCGGCGTCCGACTGGTCGGTCACGTGGCGAGCGCGGTCACGCGGGAATCAGGCCCGGGAGGCCCGCTGCGCCTGCTCCTCGCGCCAGCCGGCCTCCTTCTGGATCCACTCGTTGTCCTGCGGGAAGTCCTCGATCTCGGTGACGCGGCGCACCTCGAGCTTCGAGCCGGGGCCGAGCGGGCAGCGCTTGGCCCACTCCGCGGCCTCCTCCTTCGAGGCGACCTCGAGGATCCAGAAGCCGTTGAACAGCTCCTTGGTCTCGCCGTAGGGCCCGTCGGTCACGAGCGGCGGCTCGGCCGAGAAGTCGACGACGAAGCCCTCGCTCGCGTCGGAGAGTCCCTCGCCCGCGAGCAGCACGCCCGCCTTCATGAGCTCCTCGTTGTACCGTCCCATCGCCTCGATCACCTGCTCGAAGGGGATGTCCTGGTACGCCTGCACGGCCTCGTCGGTGGCCCGCATGATCAGCATGTACTTCGCCATGGTGGTTCGCTCCTCGCGTGTCCGGGTCGCACTTCGACCCTCTCACTCATGACGTCGAACGGGAACCCTCCCGATCGACGCATCCGCCGAAGAATTTCGCGAGCGGATGCCGCGGGGCCGACCTCAGATCCCGAGCGACGCGATCGACGACCGCAGCGCGTCGGCCGAGTCGTGCAGCTTCCGGCGCTCGTCGTCGGAGAACGGCGTCTCGCCGAGCGGGGTCACGCCCGACGAGTTCACGATGCTCGGCACCGACAGCGCGACGCCGTCGACACCGTGCACGCCGCCCAGCACCGCGCTCACCGGCAGCACCGCGGACTCGTCACCGAGCAGCGCCTCCACGATGCGCGCGCCCGACAGGCCGATGGCGTAGTTCGTCGCGCCCTTGCCCTTGATGATGCGGTAGGCCGCGTCGCGCACGTCCGCGGCGATCTGCTCCAGCTCGTCGGCCCGGAACCCCTCGCCGTGCGCCCAGTCGAGGATCGGCACGGTGCCGACCGTGGCGCTCGACCACAGCGCGAACTCGGTGTCGCCGTGCTCGCCCACGATGTGCGCGTGCACGCTCGAGGTGGCGACGCCCGCGCGCTTGGCGAGCAGCCAGCGGAGCCGCGCGGTGTCGAGCACGGTGCCCGACGAGAACACGCGGTTCGACGGGAGCCCGGAGATCTTCTGCGCGGCGACCGTGAGCACGTCGCAGGGGTTGGTGACGAGCATGTAGATCGCGTCGGGTGCACGCTCGAGCAGCTTCGGCAACAGGTCCTCGAGGATCCGCACGTTGGTGCCGGCGAGCTCCAGCCGCGACTGGCCCGGCTCCTGCTTCGCGCCCGCCGTGATCACGACGACGTGGGAACCCTCGACGACCGCGAGGTCGTCGCCGCCCTCGATCGTGCTCGAGCCCACGAACGGGGTGCCGTGCGCGAGGTCGAGCACCTCGGCGTCGACCTTCGCCGAGTTCACGTCGTACAGCGCGACATGCCTCGCAGACCCTCGGATGAGCGCCGCGTACGCGAGGCTCGCGCCCACGCTCCCGGCCCCGACGACGGTCAGTTTCGCGTTCTCCACCACACCCATGTCCGCCATCCTTCCGAAGCGGGCGCCGGATGTCACGAAACGGCAACGGGCCTGCGCAGGATTCCGCCGCTGTGGTTCGATCGATACGAGCCCCCGCACCATTCCGGGCGTCGGGCGACCCGACCCGAACGTCGTCCGGAGAACCGATTGCCCCGCACCAGCCCCGCGCGCCCGCGCGCCGCTCGTCCCGCCCTCGTACTCGCGCTCATCGCCACAGCCCTCGTCACGTCGCTGGCCGACTCGTTGACTGCGCAGGCCGCCGGCGCTTCCGCTTCGATCTCCGGCACGGTGACGCTCACGGACGGCCGGCCGCTCGCCGGCGGCTGGGTGAGCGCAGGGCCCGGGCTGCCCGGTGCCACCGTGGGCGACGACGGCAGGTACCGGATCGACGGCCTCGCACCGGGTTCGTACACCCTGCACTTCCAGCTCGGCTCCCGGCTCGACGAACTCGCCGACTACGTCCCCGAATACTGGAACAACCGGTACCTCCCGTCCACGGCCGTCTTCTTCGACCTCGCGGCCGGACAGCATCTGACGGACATGGACGCCCAGCTGGGCCTGGGCGCCACCGTCTCCGGGCGGATCACACTGCCCGGCGGCACCCGACCCGGGGACGCGGTGGCGACCGTCGTCGGCCGAGACGGAGGCGTCGTCGACTTCGACTACGACGAAGGCGCTCTCCGGCCGGATGGGAGCTATCTCATCCGCGGCGTCCCGCCGGGTGAGTGGACGCTCGAGTTCTGGGGCAGGAGCACAGAAGGCGAACGGTACGTGACGGAGTACTGGGGTGACAAACCCTACGTCTCCCAGGCGGCCTTCGTGAAGATGGCCGCCGGCGCGAATCTGTCGACCATGAACGCGGAGCTCGCACGAGGCGCCAGCATCTCGGGTCGCATGACGGACCCCGACGGGAAGCCGGTCGTCGGCGGGAACGTCTACGCCGAGAGCATGCAGAGCCTCGCCACCGGCGTGCAGCAGGGTGAGACGCTGGAGGTGGCACAGACCGATGCGGAGGGTCGGTACACCGTCGAAGGCCTGCCCCCCGGCTTCTGGAGTCTGCAGTTCAATGCGCCCTGGGCCTCGACATACCGCACCGAGTTCTGGAGCGATCGGAGCGTGAGCAACCGGGATGTGATCCGCGTACTGCCTCAGACCGAGATCACGGGCAAGGACGCCCAGCTCGCCTCCACGTCGCCGACCACGTCATGGGGTGAGGTCACCCGGGTCGCGGGGAGCGATCGCTACGCTACCGCGGTCGCCGTGTCCGCGGCGCAGTTCCCCGCCGGTGTCCCGGTCGCGTACGTCGCCAGCGGCGTCGCGTTCCCCGACGCACTCGCGGCCGCACCCGTGGCCGCTGCGACCCGGAGCCCGGTCCTGTTGACCGCTCCGGATGCACTCCCAGCCGTCGTGGCCGACGAGCTCCGCCGCCTGAAGCCGGGCCGCATCGTCGTCCTCGGCAGTCCCGGCGCGGTCAGTTCCACCGTCGCAGGCCGACTCAGGGAATTCACGACCGGGTCCGTCACCCGACTCGCCGGCGCGGACCGGTATGCGACGGCGGTCGCGGTCTCGAAGTCCCGATACGAGCCGGGCATCCCAGTGGTCTATCTCGCGAGCGGTGCGACGTTCCCGGATGCGCTGTCCGGCGCCCCGCATGCCGGGCTCGCCGATGGCCCCATCCTCCTGACGGGGGCCACGGCCCTGCCGAGCGTCGTCGTGGACGAGCTGAAACGGTTGCGGCCGGAGCAGGTGCGGGTGCTCGGCAGCGCCGGTGTCATCAGCAGCACCGTGGAGGCGCAGTTGCGGCAGCTCGGGCTGTACTTCGTGGACCGGTACGCGGGACCCACGAGGTACGAGACCTCGGCGGTCCTCTCGGGAACCTTCGAACCCGGCGTCTCCGTCGCGTACGTGGCGAACGGCGCGAACTTCCCCGACGCGCTCGCGGCCGGCCCGGTCGCCGGCATCACGAGCGGACCGGTGCTCCTCACCCCGACCGATGCCCTCCCGGAGGCGATCGCCAAGGAACTGAAGCGCCTGCGGCCGGCCCGGATCGTCATCCTCGGGAGCCCGGGAGCGGTGTCGACGACCGTCGAGACGCAGATCGCCGCGCTGTCGCAGTGAGCAGGCGAAGGGGTGCCGGTCTCGAGCGACCGGCACCCCTTCGCTCATGTCACCGGTGCGACGTCACTCCCACTCGATGGTGCCCGGCGGCTTCGACGTGACGTCGAGCACGACGCGGTTGACCTCGCGCACCTCGTTCGTGATGCGGTTCGAGATCCTGGCGAGCACGTCGTAGGGCAGGCGCGTCCAGTCGGCGGTCATCGCGTCCTCCGACGAGACCGGACGCAGCACGATCGGGTGGCCGTACGTGCGGCCGTCGCCCTGCACGCCCACCGAGCGCACGTCGGCGAGCAGCACGACCGGGCACTGCCAGATCTCGTGGTCGAGGCCCGCGGCGGTGAGCTCCGCCCGCGCGATGGCATCCGCCTCGCGGAGCACCGCGAGCCGGTCGCGCGTGACCTCGCCGACGATCCGGATCCCGAGACCGGGGCCCGGGAACGGCTGGCGGCCGACGATCGCCTCGGGCAGCCCAAGCTCGCGTCCGATGGCGCGCACCTCGTCCTTGAAGAGGGTGCGCAGCGGTTCGACGAGCTCGAACTGCAGGTCCTCCGGCAGGCCGCCGACGTTGTGATGGCTCTTGATGTTCGCCGTGCCCGAGCCGCCGCCCGACTCGACCACGTCGGGGTAGAGCGTGCCCTGCACGAGGAACCGGATGGGCTCGCCGTCGGCGTCGGCTTCGGCGATCAGGTCGCGCTCGGCCTGCTCGAACGCGCGAATGAACTCGCGCCCGATGATCTTGCGCTTCTCCTCCGGGTCGGTGACGCCCGCGAGCGCGGCGAGGAACGTATCGGCGGCGTCGACCGTGACGAGGCGGATGCCGGTGGCGGCGACGTAGTCGACCTCGACCTGCTTGCGCTCGTCCTTGCGGAGCAGTCCATGGTCGACGAAGACGCACACGAGCTGGTCGCCGACGGCCTCGTGGACGATCGCCGCGGCGACCGCGGAGTCGACGCCGCCGGAGAGCCCGGCGATGACGCGCCCCGAGCCGACCTGCTCGCGGATGCGCGCGACCTGCTCGGCGATCACGTTGCCCGAGTTCCAGTCGGCGGGGATGCCCGCGGCGCGGTGGAGGAAGTTCTCGATGACCGCCTGCCCGAACGGCGAGTGCTTGACCTCGGGGTGCCACTGCACGCCGTAGAAGCCCTGCTCGTCGTGGGCGAACGCGGCGACGGGCGTGTCGGCGGTCGAGGCCAGCACCTCGAAGCCGTCGGGGGCGACCGCTACGGAGTCGCCGTGGCTCATCCACACGGTCTGGTGCTCGGGCTGGCCGCCGAGCAGCGCGTTGCCGTCGTCGGTGCGCACGGTCGCGGCCGTGGCGCCGTACTCGCGCCGGCCCGTGTGCGCGACCTCGCCGCCGAGCTGCTGCGCCATGACCTGGAAGCCGTAGCAGATGCCGAGCGTCGGCACCCCGAGCTGCAGGATCCCGGGGTCGAGCGCCGGCGCGCCCTCCTCGTAGACCGACGACGGGCCGCCCGAGAGGACGATGCCGATCGGGTCCATCGCGCGCACCTCGTCGGCGGTGATCGTGTGGGGCACGATCTCCGAGTAGACGGATGCCTCGCGCACGCGCCGGGCGATGAGCTGCGCGTACTGCGCGCCGAAGTCGACGACGAGGACGGGGCGTTGCTGGGTCTCGCTCACTGGGCGGCCTCCACGGGCTCGGAGTCGGAGTCGGAGTCGGTCGACGGACGCGCGGCGGCGGCATCCGCTTCGCGCTTCGCGAGGTACGCGCGCACCTCATGGCCGATTCGGGTCTCGAGGAAGAACGACAGGAACGGCACGATGCCGCCCGAGGCGAGCAGCAGCAGCTTCCAGAACGGCCACCGCATGAGGCTCCAGAGCCGGAAGTTGCTGAACAGGTACACGACGTAGAACCAGCCGTGGGCGATGAGGATGCCGGTCGAGAGGTTCACGCCGACGCCGGTCGACTCGAGGCCCTCGGGGGTCTCGACGACGGGCTCGAACGAGAGCAGGCCGTTCGGGCCGAACGCGTACAGCTCGACGTGCCAGACGTACTTGAGCAGCATCTCGGCGGTGAGCAGCAGGAGCATGACGCCGGTGATGACCGACGCGACCATGTAGAACTTCAACGCCCCGCGGATGCGCGGGAAATCAGCCGGTTTGGGCTCGAGGGGCATGCGCTCCAGTCTACGGGGCGGACGGCTGGGCGAATCCCGGGTCGGCTCGGGGCGAGAGCCCCCCGATCATGCGCGCGAGGGTCGCGACGGCGTCGTCGATGCCGCGCTCGGGGTGCGCCGCGGTCGCGTTGGCGATGGCCACCTCGTTCAGCGCGCCGGAGATCATGGTCGCCACGGTGCCCAGCGAGCGGGCCCGGATGAGGCCTGCCTCGGCCAGTTCGGCCACGCCCGCGTCGAGCAGCCGGGCGCTCGACTCCAGGTCCCCGTCGCGCCAGTCGCCCCAGCCCAGCACCGCGGGACCGTCGACGAGCAGGATCCGGCGCACCTCGGGCGCGAGGCTCGCCTCGAGGAACGCCCGGCAGCCGGCGAGGAACGCGTCGAGCGGCGCGGCGACGACCGCCGCTGCGTGCTCGACGGCCTCGGCGACGGCGAACTGCGCGCGCTCGATGACGGCCGCGAACAGGCCCTGCTTGCTGCCGAAGTGATGGTAGAGCGCGCCGCGCGTGAGCCCGGCCTCGGCGACGAGGTCCTCGAGGGCGACGCCGGCGTAGCCCGACTCGGCGAAGCGCCGGGTGGCGATGCGGAGGATCTCTTCGCGGGTGCGCTCGCGCTGCTCCGCCTTGGTGACCATCGGCTCCTGCCCCTTCGCGTCTTGACATACACACTGTATGTCGGTCACTCTCCGATACATACATCCTGTATGTATGTCGAGGAGGAGGGTCCCATGCTGACCGCCAGCTACCCGGTCCTGTGCTCGGAGGACGTCGCCGCGAGCGCGAGCTTCTACTGCGAGAACTTCGGGTTCGACGTCACGTTCGAGAGCGACTGGTACGTGAGCCTGCGCCATCCCCACACGCGGACCGAGCTGGCGCTGCTCGATCCGTCGCACGAGTCCGTGCCCGACGGGTACGGCACGCCCGCGCGCGGCGTGCTCGTCAACCTCGAGCTGGACGACGTGGACGCCGTCGCCTCGCGCCTCGAGGCCGCCGGCGTCCCCGTCGTGCAGGCGCTGCGGAGCGAGCCCTTCGGGCAGCGCCACGTGATCGTGCGCGATCCCGGCGGGGTGCTCGTCGACGTGATCACCGAGATCGAGCCGAACCCGGAGTTCCTCGCCGCGTTCGGCGGGCCCGCCTGACGCCGGCGCGACGGCGACGCGTCAGGCGCCCACGAGCTCCTTCGGGACCACGAAGACGTCGACGAGCGCGCCGCCGCGCCACAGCGTCATCTCGACCTCGCGGTCGATCGCGTCCTCGACCATCAGCCGCTGGATCGAGGTCGCCGTGACGATCCCGGTGCCGTCGAGGCTCACGGCGATGTCACCGGGCCGGATGCCGGCGGCGTCGGCCGGGCTCCCGGACACGACCCCGGTCACCTGCAGGCCGGTCGGCGATCCGACCCGCTCGGCGAGCTCGGGCGCGAGGCGGACCTGGGCGCCGGCGATGCCGAGCCACGCGCGCCGCACCCGGCCGCGCGTCACGAGCGCGTCGATGATCGCCCGGGTCGCCGGATTGATGGGCACCGCGAGCCCGAGTCCGACGCCCGCCACCGCGGTGCTCACGCCCACCATGCGCCCGCGCCCGTCGGCGAGCGCGCCGCCGCTGTTGCCCGGGTTCAGCGCGGCATCCGTCTGGATCACCTCGTCGACCACCCGGCCGGCGGCGGTGGGCAGCGACCTGCCGAGGTTCGACACGATGCCTGCGGTCACGCTCCCGGCGAGGCCGAGCGGGGTCCCGAGCGCGACGACGAGCTGGCCGACGCGCAGGTCCCGGGCGTCGCCGAACGGCACCGGCGCGGGCACGTCGCCACGCGCCCGCAGCACGGCGAGGTCCGACAGCGGATCCCGTCCGACGACGTCGGCCGTGACGGCCGTGCCGTCGCCGAACGCCGCCTCCGCCCGATCGGCGCCCACGACGACGTGGGCGCTCGTCAGGAGGATGCCGTCGGCCGACACGACGCTCGCGCTGCCTGTGCCCTGTCCGCGCCCGGATCGCACCGCGAGGCTCGCGATGCTGGGCAGCACGTCGTGCGCGACGCGCGTGACGACACGCGAGTACGCGTCCAGCGGATCCTCGTCGGGACCGGGCTCGGCGCCGTCGCGGCCATCGATGCTCCTGGTGCGGTCGTCATCGCTCACAACGGCATCCTCACCCCGTGGGCGGATGCCGCGGGCGGAGTTCGCCGCAGGCGGAACGCGAGCTCAGCCGCGCGCCGCGACCTCCTCCGCCTCCTCGCGCTCGCGCTCGACGGCGTCCTTCACGAGTCGGTACCAGAGGTACACCGCGAACCCGCCGAACACGATCCACTCGATCGCGTAGAAGACGTTGAGCCAGTTCAGCTCGGCCTGCTGCTCGGGCGGCGGCGACGAGATCGCATCGAGGCCCGCCGTCGGCTCGGCCGCCGTCACGTAGCCGAAGTACACGGGCCGCTCGTCGTAGTCGGCCCAGACGTTGATGAGGTGCGCGACGGCGACGGTCCGCATGACCTGCGGGTCGTCCTCCTCCTCGGGCTGGATCGGCGCCTCGCTGGGCAGGAAGCGCCCGACGACCTCGAGCTCCTCGCCGGAGCGCGCCGCGTCGTCGACCGCGGCGAGCGCGTCGCGCGCCGCCTGCTCGTCGGCGGTCCAGCCGAGCGCGACGGGGAGCCCGCCGGGCGCGGCATCCGTCACCTCGAGGTGGACCACCACCCACCAGCCGGTCTCGCCGTCGTTCACGCGACCCTGGACGACGACGGTGTCGCCCGGCACGATCGTGCCGCGCACCGAGACGCGCTGGCCGGTGGAGGCCTGCTCGGTGGGCGCGTCGGGCCCGGCGACCTCGGCGAGCGGGCGGACCTGCTCGGTCGGTCGCTCGATCACGGTGGCCTCGTCGACCGCTCGCCCGACCTGCCACTGCGCGAGGATGGCGAACCCCGCCGCGACCCCGAGGGCGGCGAGCAGGGCGAGCACCCACCGCGGGCGCAGCATCATCCGGAGCATGTCGTGCGCGATTCTATCCGCGCCGGATGCGGGCTCCCTGCGAGCGGGGTCCCGGACGCGGCGACGCGACCGCCATCGTCAGTCGACCTGCACGATGTCGGGCGCCTCCAGTCGCACCCGGTCGGCGGAGGCGTCGTCGGGCTGCTGCTGCGAGGCGATCTCGGCCTGCACGCGCTGCAGGTAGCGCTCCACCTCGAGCGCCTCGCGGTCGGCGTCCCAGCCGAGCACGGCACCCATCAGCTTCGCCGCGACCGGCGCCGCGGACACGCCGCGGTCCCAGGCCTCGATCGAGATGCGCGTGCGCCGGGCGAGCACGTCGTCGAGGTGCAGCGCGCCCTCGTGCGAGGCCGCGTACACGACCTCGGCGCCCAGGTAGTCGTCGGCGCCGGGGAGGGGCTCGCCGAGCTCGGGCCGCGCGCGGATGAGGTCGAGGAGGTCGTCGGTCATCGTGCCGTACCGGTTCAGCAGGTGCTCGATGCGCACCTTGTGCACGCCGAACGCCCGTGCGATCTTGCCGCGCTTGTTCCACGCCGCCTGGTAGCCCTCGGCGCCGAGCAGCGGGATCCGCTGGGTGGTCGAGGGCGGCACCTTGCCGTCGAGCGCGTCGGCCGCGGCGTCGATCGCGTCCTTCGCCATCACGCGGTAGGTCGTCCACTTGCCGCCGGCGACGACCACGAGGCCGGGAACGGTGTGCGCGACGATGTGCTCGCGCGACAGCTTCGAGGTCTCGTCGCTCTCACCCGCGAGCAGCGGTCGGAGGCCCGCGAAGACGCCCTCGACGTCCTCGCGCGTGAGCGGCACGTTGAGCACCTCGTTCACCCGCTCGAGCAGGTAGTCGATGTCGGCCGCGGTCGCCGCGGGGTGCGCCTTGTCGAGGTTCCAGTCGGTGTCGGTGGTGCCGATGAGCCAGTGCCGGCCCCACGGGATCACGAACAGCACGCTCTTCTCGGTGCGCAGCAGCATGCCCATGTTCGACTGGAACCGGTCGCGCGGCACCACGAGGTGGATGCCCTTGGATGCGCGGACCTTGAAGGTGCCCCGCTCCCCCACCATGCGCTGCGTGTCGTCGGTCCACACGCCCGTCGCGTTCACGACCTGCTTCGCGCGGATCTCGAAGTGCTCGTCGGTCTGCAGGTCGTGCGCCTTCACGCCGACGACGCGCTCGCCGACCTTGACGAACCCCTCGACCTTGACCCGGCTCGCCACGTGCGCGCCGTAGAACGACGCGGTGCGAGCGAGGGAGGCCACGTACCGGGCGTCGTCGACCTGCGCGTCGTAGTAGGTCAGTCCGCCGATGAGCGCGCTCGGGGCGATGGACGGCGCCGCCCGCATGACCTGGCGCTTCGTCAGGTGCCGGTGGTGCGGCACGCCCGGGTGCCCGCCGCCGGAGTAGCTGAAGATGTCGTACAGCAGCATGCCCGCGCCGATGTACAGCCGCTCGAAGACGCGCTGCTTCAGCGGGTAGAGGAAGCGCACCGGCTTCACCAGGTGCGGTGCGAGCCGCTGCAGCAGCAGGCCGCGCTCGATGAGCGCCTCGCGCACGAGCCGGAAGTCGAGCTGCTCGAGGTACCGGATGCCGCCGTGGACGAGCTTCGACGACCGGCTCGACGTGCCCGACGCCCAGTCACGGGCCTCCAGGAGGCCCGTGGAGAGCCCGCGGGTCACCGCGTCGAGTGCCGCGCCCGTTCCGACGATGCCTCCGCCGACGACCAGGATGTCGAGTTCCTTCTCCTTCAGCCGGGCGATCGCCGCCTCGCGCTCCTCGGGTCCGAGCCTGTTCGAACGCGTCACCGACTTCAGTCTCGCCATCGTCGCTCCCCATCCCCGGGCGGACCGCGGCGGTGCCGCCCGTCGTCCCCCACGCTACCCGAGCGGGTCGCGCGGGCACCATGGAATCCGCTGGGGGTGCGGGCTCAGACGGTGTGGTGGTAGGGCGCCACGACGACCTCGACGCGCTGGAACTCCTTGAGGTCGGAGTAACCCGTCGTCGCCATGGACTTGCGCAGCGCCCCCACGAGGTTGGCCTTGCCGTCGGCGCTCGGCGCCGGGCCGTAGAGGATCTCCTCGAGCGGCGCGACCTGGCCGACCTGCACGCGCTCGCCGCGCGGCAGCTTGCCGTGGTGCGCCTCGGCGCCCCAGTGCCATCCGCCGCCGGGTGCGTCGGTCGCCCGGGCCAGCGCCGCACCGAGCATGACCGCGTCGGCGCCGCACGCGATGGCCTTCACGATGTCGCCCGACCTGCCGACGCCGCCGTCGGCGATCACGTGCACGTACCGGCCGCCGGACTCGTCGAGGTAGTCGCGGCGGGCGCCCGCGACATCCGCCACGGCCGTCGCCATGGGCGCATGGATGCCGAGCGTGCTGCGCGTGGTCGAGGCCGCGCCCCCGCCGAAACCGACGAGCACGCCCGCGGCGCCCGTGCGCATGAGGTGGAGCGCCGCGGTGTAGGTCGCCGCACCGCCGACGATGACGGGCACGTCGAGCTCGTAGATGAACTTCTTGAGGTTCAACGGCTCCTGGTTCTTCGACACGTGCTCGGCCGAGACGGTGGTGCCGCGGATGACGAACAGGTCGACGCCCGCCGCGACCACGGTCTCGTACAGTTCCTGCGTGCGCTGCGGGGAGAGCGCGCCGGCGACGGTCACGCCGGCCGCGCGGACCTCGGCGAGCCGGTGGGTGACGAGCTCGGGCTTGATCGGCTCGGAATAGAGCTCCTGCATGCGCGCGGTGGCCCGGTCGTCGGCGAGGTTGCGGATCTCGGCGAGCACGGGCTCCGGGTCCTCGTACCGGGTCCAGAGCCCCTCGAGGTCGAGCACGCCGATGCCGCCGAGCCCGCCCATCATGATCGCCGTCTGCGGGGAGACGACCGAGTCCATCGGCGCCGCGAGGAACGGGATGTCGAACTGGTAGGCGTCGATGCCCCACGACACGGACACGTCCTCCGGGTCGCGCGTTCGCCGGCTCGGCACGATGGCGATGTCGTCGAACGCGTAGACGCGACGGCCCCGCTTGGAGCGGCCGATCTCGATCTCCTGAGTCACCCGACAACCCTACCGAGCGCACGCGACGCGCGCCTCGTCGAAGTCGGCGAATCGGCACCGCGGCCGGCCGGGATGCCGCTATCGCACTGCGCCGGTTCTGTGGTGTGATCATGGCACCCCGTTCGACGCCCCTCCGCGACGCGGGCCCCTCCGACCCGATCGCCCTGGAGACCCGATTGACCGGCCGCGCCCCCCGCCGTTCCCCTGCCCGCACCCTCGCCCGCACCGCGCTCGCCGCGCTGCTCGTCGCGGTTCTCGGCCTCCCGGCCCTGCACCCGGCGGCGGCGGAGCCCATGACGTCGGTCGCGGCCGGAGGATCGACGACCGGCTCGGTCTCGGGCGTCGTGACGGATGGCGACGGCGCCCCGCTCGCAGACCTCCTCGTGTACCTCATGGGCGCCGACGGCGCGAGCTTCTCGTACACCTCCTCGGACAACACCGGCACGGACGGCTCGTACCGGATCGACGACGTCGCCCCCGGGACGTACTCGATCCAGTTCTTCGGCGATTCCGCGCACGTGGGCGAGTGGTGGGACGACCGGGTCGGCCGGTCCGATGCGCAGACCTTCGAGATCGGCGCCGGCGAGCACCTCGGGAGCATGGACGCCGCCCTCTCGGAGGGCGCCTCGATCTCCGGCATCGTCACCGACCCCGACGGGGCGCGCCTGCCCGACGCCACCGTGCGCGTCTACGGGATGCGGAGCGGGACGTGGGGCTGGCTGAAGTCCACGACCACCGACGCGAGCGGTGCGTACCGCTTCGGCGTCCTCGGCGCGGGGATCCACGCCGTCCACGTCCTCCCCCCGGCCGGCACCGGGATGGTGGACGAGTGGTGGGACGACAGCGCGTTCGAGCGCACGAGCACGCGGTTCGAGGTCGCACGCGACGAGGTCGTGTCGGGCATCGACGTGGAACTGCCTCGTGCGGCGACGATCACGGGAGTCGTCTCGGGTGCGGACGGCGCCCCGCTGCACGACGTCTCCGTGCGCGCGTGGACGACGAGCACGGCGCAGGGGGACGGGGTCGCGCACTACGCACGCACGGACGAACACGGCGTCTACGTCATGGAGGGCCTCAAGGCCGCGCGGTACCAGATGCGCTTCACCCCTCCCGCCACGAGTGAACACCTGCCGGAGGAGTCGGGCGAGTTCGCGGTTGCGGCCGGCGCCGTCGTACGGCAGAACGCGTCCCTCGTCGCCGGCGCGTCGATCGCCGGACGGGTCACGGGCCGGGAGGGCACGCCGCTCGCGAGTGCCCGGGTGACGCTCACCCCCGCGAACGGTCCATCCGAGACCGTGAGCACGGCAGCGGACGGCACCTACCGGTTCGCCCAGCTCCCCGCCGGCAGCTACACGCTCCACTTCGACAATGCCGCGACGGGCCTCATGCTGTTCGACGGCTCGGACTACTTCGCGGAGTGGTGGCGCGACGCGCCGGAACGCGATCAGCGCACGTTCTTCGACCTCGCGACCGGTCAGCACCTCACGGGCATGGACGCCGAGCTCACGCCGGAATCCAACATCACGGGCACGATCACCTCCGACGATGGCGGGGGCCTCCCCGGCCACGTCTCCCTGTACGAGATCCGTGACGGCGAACCGCACTACGTGAAGTACGCCTACGTCGACACGGACGGGCGGTACGGATTCGGCGACGTGCGCGCCGGCACCTACACGCTGGAGTTCACGGCAGCCGATCACCTGCCCGTGTGGTGGGGTGACCGGTCCGACGCGACCTCGGCCGAGACCTTCGAGGTGGGAACCGGGGAGATCGTCGGAGAGATGGACGTCCAGCTCTCCCGCGGCGGGTCGATCGCCGGCACGGTGACCGCCACGGACGGCGCCCCCCTCCCGTCGGTCATCGTGAACATCTACACGGCCGAGGGCGACGGTTGGAAGTACCTCACGAATCAACTCACGGACGCGAGCGGACGCTACTCCCGCAGCGGGCTGCTCGAGGGCACCTACACCGTCGAGTTCGCCAAACCCTCGAACTACCAGTCCGAATGGTGGAACGACCATCCGTCTGCGGATGCGGCCGAACCCATCGTGCTCCGCGCCGGGGAGGCGGCGACCGGAATCGACGCGACCCTCGGGGTCGCACCGACGACGCTCTCGTCGCCGACGATCACCGGACATCCGTGGATCGGCCACCCCGTGGCGGCGTCCGCATCGTCGGGCACGAGCAGCGCGACGCTGTCCTACGAGTGGCTTGCCGACGGGGACCCCATCGCGGGTGCGACGCAGAAGATCCTCGCGCTGGAGGCCGCGCAGTCCGGGAAGCGGATCACCGTCCGGGTGACGGCCTCATCGCCGGGCAGGCCGTCGACGACGAAGGTCTCGGCAGCGACCGCGCCGGTCATCGCCCCACCGGTCTCGTCGAGCACGCCCACGATCGTCGGGTCGGCCGTGATCGGTTCGACCCTCACCGCAGCGCCCGGCACCTGGTCCTCCGGCACGACTCTGACCTATCGGTGGTTCGCGAACGGCATGCCGGTCGGCGGCGGCACGACGTCCACCCTCGTGCTCGGCAGCGCGCAGGCCGGCACGCGGATCACGGTCCGCGTCACCGGCGTGAAGTCCGGCCACACCACGGTCTCCAGGACGTCGGCGCCGACGGCCGAGGTGGTGCGGGTCGACGTCTCGGGACTCAGCCCGACCCATTCGACCGAACCGAATCCGGTGCGCGGCTGACCACGAGGCCGTTCAGCGAACGCGCGCGACGCGTGCCTCGTCGAACACCGGCGCATCCGTCTCGACGACCTCGCCGTCGGAGCGGAACACCAGGAACCGGTCGAACGAGCGCGTGAACCAGCGGTCGTGGGTGACCGCGAGCACCGTTCCGTCGAACCGCGAGAGCGCCTCCTCGAGCGCCTCGGCCGAGACCAGGTCGAGGTTGTCGGTCGGCTCGTCGAGCAGCAGCAAGGTTGCTCCGGACAGCTCGAGCAGGAGGATCTGCAAGCGCGCCTGCTGGCCGCCCGACAGGTCGTCGAAGCGCTGCTGGGCGGATGCCGCGAGCCCGTAGCGATCGAGCGCCGAGCTCGCGGCCTCGCGCGCCATCCCGTCGCGGTTCGCGTCGCCGCGGTGCAGGATGTCGAGCAGCGTGCGTCCGCGCAGGCCGGGCAGCTCGTGCCCCTGCGCGAACCACCCCGGCACGACCCGCGCACCGAGCACCGCGGAGCCCGAGTGCGGCACGCGCGCGAGCGTCGCGCCGACCTCCGTCACGTGGCCCTTCGCCGGGTCGGGGTCGCTGCCGCCGCCCGCGAGCAGGCGGAGGAAGTGCGACTTGCCGGATCCGTTCGACCCGAGCACCGCGACGCGGTCGCCGTACCAGACCTCGAGGTCGAACGGCCTCATGAGGCCCGTGAGCTCGAGCCGCTCGCACACCACGGAGCGCTTGCCGGTGCGCGATCCCCGCAGCCGCATCGACACCGCCTGGGCGGGCGGCCGCTCCTCCGGCGGGCCCGCCTCCTCGAACTTCCGCAGGCGGGTCAGCGCAGCCTGGTAGCGCGACGCCATGCCGTCGTTGTACGTCGCCTTGACCTTGAGGTTCTGCACGAGCTGCTTCAGCTGGGCATGCTGCTCGTCCCACCGGCGCCGCAGCTCGTCGAGCCGGGCGAAGCGCTCCTCACGGGCCTCGTGGTAGCCGCGGAAGCTCCCGCCGTGCACCCACGCGGTGCTGCCGGCGCCGCCCGCCTCGAGCGTCACGATCCGGTCGGCCGCGCGAGCGAGCAGTTCGCGGTCGTGCGAGACGAGCAGCACCGTCTTGGGTGTGGCACGCAGCTGCTGCTCGAGCCACCGCTTGCCGGGCACGTCGAGCGAATTGTCGGGCTCGTCGAGGACGAGCACCTGCTCGGGACCGCGCAGCAGCGCCTCGAGGGCGAGCCGCTTCTGCTCCCCGCCCGAGAGGGTCGAGAGCTCGCGCCACTTCGCTCGTTCGAACGGCACGCCGAGCGCCGCCGTGGTGCAGTGGTCCCACACGACCTCCTGGTCGTATCCGCCCGCCTCGGCGTACTCGGCGAGCGCCGACGCGTACCGCATCTGCGCGGCCGTGTCGTCCGTCTCGATCAGCGCGTTCTCGGCGCGCTCGAGCTCGACCGCCGCCTCGCGCACGCGCGCGGGTGCGACCGAGACGAGCAGCCCGTGCACGGTGCGATCGACGCCCTCGACGACCTCGCCGCGGCCGACGAACTGGTCCATGACGCCGAGTCCGCCGGCGACCTGCACGCTGCCCTCGTCGGGCCGCAGGTCGCCGCGGATGATCCGGAGCAGGGTCGTCTTGCCCGCCCCGTTCTGTCCGACGAGGGCGGTGGTGCGCCCCTCGGTCACGCGGAAGGCGAGGTCCGACAGCAGCGGGCGGCCGTCGGGCAGCGAGAAGGAGACGCCGTTGACGTCGATGAAGCCCATGGGGTGCGATCCATTCGATACGCGGCATCCGCCACGGCGCCCGAACGGGCAGCCCACCAGAATACACAGCGGCGGATGTCGCGGCACGCGCCGTCCCCGCCCTGTCGCCCCACCCTCGGGTGCGGCAGGCTGGAGCCATGCATCGCGTCGCCGCCGACCCGCTCGACCAGCTCCGCACGAGGACCAGCGCGAAGTGGCGCTCCTACGACCCGGACGTGCTCCCGCTTCCGGTCGCCGAGATGGACTACCCGCTGGCCGAGCCGATCGCCGAGGCGCTCCACGCGGCCGTGCGACGATCCGACACGGGGTACAACTCCGGCAGCCGGCCCGTCGCCGACGCGTTCGCCGAGTTCGCGGCCGCGCGCCTCGGCTGGGAGCCGGACCCCGCGCGCGTGACCTGCACGGCCGACGTCAGCATGGGCATCGTCGAGGTGCTGCGCCAGGTCGTCCGACCCGGCGACGGCGTCATCGTGAACCCGCCGATCTACCCGCCGTTCTTCGACCTCGTGGCCGAGTCGGGAGGAACGGTCGTCGAGGTCCCCCTCGCGGGCGGCATCGACGAGGGCTGGTCGCTCGACCTCGCGGGCGTCGAGGCGGCCTTCGCCGACGGTGCCCGCGCGATGGTGCTCTGCAACCCGCACAACCCCGTCGGGCTCGTGCACCCGCGGGAGGACCTCGTCGCGCTGGCCGAGATCGCCGCGCGGTTCGACGCGACGATCGTCTCCGACGAGGTCCACGGTCCGCTCTCGCAGCCCGAGACGCCGTACGTGCCGTTCCTGACGGTGTCGGATGCCGCGCGCGAGCACGGCGTCGCGGTCGCCGGCGCGACGAAGGCGTTCAACATCGCGGGCCTGAAGGCGGCGCTGGTCCTGAGCGCGAGCGAGCGCGGCGACGCAATCCGGACCGGGTTCCCGTACGAGGTGGAATGGCGCATGAGCCAGTTCGGTGCGATCGCGTCGATCGCGGCGTTCCGGCACGGGGGGCTCTGGCTCGACGGCGTCCTCGGCTCCATCGACGACAACCGGCGCCTGCTCGCCGACCTGCTCGCCGACGAGCTGCCGGGCGTGCGGTACCGGATGCCGCAGGCCACCTACCTCGCCTGGCTCGACCTCTCGGCGCTCGGCTGGGGCGACGATCCGGCGGTGGTCGCGCTCGAGCGGGCCCGCGTGGCACTCGCGAACGGGCCGATGTTCGGCCGCGAGGCGGGACGTGGGCACGCGCGACTCAACCTCGCCTGCTCGCCCGAGGTGCTCTCGGAGGCGATCACGCGGCTCGCCGAGGCCGGGAGCCCAGTGGTCGGGTAGCACCGTCCGCAGGACGGCGCGTATCGAGACCTACCGCGTGTAGTTCGGCGCCTCGACGACGAACTGCACGTCGTGCGGGTGCGACTCCTTGAGCCCGGCCGGGGTGATCCGCACGAATCGGCCCTTCGCCTTGAGCTCGTCGACCGTGCGCGCGCCGACGTAGAACATCGACTGCCGGAGTCCGCCGACCAGCTGGTACGCCACCGCCGAGACCGGGCCGCGGAACGGCACCTGGCCCTCGATGCCCTCGGGGATGAGCTTCTCGTCGCTCGGCACGTCGGCCTGGAAGTAGCGGTCCTTGGAGTACGAGGTCTTCTTGCCTCGCGTCTGCAGCGCGCCGAGCGAGCCCATGCCCCGGTAGGTCTTGTACTGCTTGCCGTTCTGGAACACGAGGTCGCCGGGGCTCTCGGCGGTGCCGGCGAGGAGCGAGCCGAGCATCACGGTGTCGGCGCCGGCGACGAGCGCCTTCGCGATGTCGCCGGAGTACTGGAGGCCGCCGTCGGCGATGAGCGGCACACCCGCCGGCTTCGTCGCCTTCGACGCCTCGTACACGGCGGTGACCTGGGGCACGCCCACGCCCGCGACGACGCGCGTCGTGCAGATCGAGCCCGGCCCGACGCCGACCTTGACCGCGTCGGCGCCCGCGTCGACGAGCGCCTGCGCGCCCTCGCGGGTCGCGACGTTGCCGCCGATCACGTCGATGTGGGCGAAGGTCGGGTCGGCCTTGAGCCGGCGGATGATGTCGAGCACGCCCGCCGACTCGCCGTTCGCGGTGTCGACGACGAGCACGTCGACGCCCGCGTCGCGGAGCGCCTCGGCGCGCTCCCATGCGTCGCCGAAGAAGCCCATGGCCGCGCCGACGCGCAGGCGCCCCTCGGCATCCTTCGTCGCGTTCGGGTACTGCTCGGACTTGTCGAAGTCCTTCACCGTGATGAGGCCGGTCAGGCGCCCCGCGTCGTCGACGAGCGGCAGCTTCTCGACCTTGTGCTGCGCGAAGATCGCGATCGCCTCGTCGGGGTCCATGCCGACGCGTCCGGTGACGAGCGGCATCTTCGTCATGACGTCGGCGACCTTGGTCTCGGGCTTCTCGAAGTCGGACACGAACCGCATGTCGCGGTTGGTGATGATGCCGACGAGGATGCCGTCGGCGTCGACCACGGGGAGCCCGGAGACCCGGTACGTGGCGCACAGCTGGTCGACCTCGGCCACGGTGGCATCCGGGGTCGTCGTCACCGGGTTCGAGACCATGCCGGACTCGCTGCGCTTCACGCGGTCGACCATCTCGGCCTGCTCGGCGATGGACAGGTTGCGGTGCAGGATGCCGATGCCGCCCTGCCGCGCCATGGCGATGGCCATGCGGGCCTCGGTCACGGTGTCCATCGCAGCGGAGAGCAGGGGCGTCGCGACCGTGATGCGCTTGGTCAGGCGCGAACTCGTGTCGGCCTCGCTCGGGATCACGTCGGTGTGCCCCGGGAGGAGCAGGACGTCGTCGTAGGTGAGCCCGGTGAATCCGAACGGATCTGCCTGATCCATGTCGCCCCTTCGTGTGTGTGGGAGTCCTGCGCACGCGGCCGCCGACCCGACGGGTGTGACGGGCGGGAGCATCGGTGCGGTACATCGATATTAAGCGAGTTTGCGCGGCCGGCATTCCCCGGATAACAATCGAGGGCCGTTTGTGCTCCGGTGCGAAACACTTGGGACATAATCGGCACGTACTGTCGACGACGTTGTCGTCAGGAAGCCGGATCCCGACCCCACCAGCGGTCGGGACCTTTGGAGGTGCAGTGGAATCCACGCGAACAGTCCCCACACGTTCTCGCGGGAGGTGGCTCATCCTCCTCGGAATACTGATCTCCGCACTCACTCTGTCCGGCATCGCAGCGTCCCCTGCGGTGGCGGACGAAGGGGGTACGGACACTCCAGCGACCGAGGAGGAGTTCGAGTTCTTCTTCAGCGGGAACGTGCAGTTCGAGGGTGAGGCGCTCGAGGGCGTGCTCATCACCGTCGAGGGCAACGGGTTCGAGGCCGAGACCGAGACCGACGCCGACGGGCGCTGGACCATCGGCGTGCCCGAGAAGGCCGAGTACGAGGTGACCCTCGACCAGGACACCCTGCCCGAGGGCGTCGTCGTGCTCGAAGGGCAGGACACCGTGACGTCGGAGTTCGGCCTGACCAAGCGGAAGACGGTGAACTTCTTCCTCGGCGAGGGCCAGCGGGTCACGGTGAACTACTTCGACCAGGTCGTCCAGCGCGTCGTGAGCGGCCTGAACTTCGGCCTCCTGCTCGCGCTCGCGGCGATCGGACTGTCGCTGATCTTCGGCACGACGGGCCTGTCGAACTTCGCGCACGCCGAGTTGATCACGTTCGGCGCGTTGATGGTGCTGACATTCGGGGTCAACCTGGCTTGGCCGCTGTGGCTCGCGATCCTCGTGGCGCTCGTGCTCAGCGCGGCACTCGGGTGGACCCTCGATGCGGCGCTCTGGAAACCGCTCAGGCGACGAGGCGTCGGGTTGATCCAGCTCATGATCGTCAGCATCGGCCTCTCGCTCGCGCTGCGATACACCTACCAGTTCTTCTACGGCGGGCAGACCAGCCAGCTCCCCGGAGCGACGCTGCCGTCCGACATCCGCTTCGGCGCCGTGGCGCTCTCGTGGGTCGACCTCGTGAGCATGGGCGTCAGCATCGTGGTGCTCCTCGGCGTGGCGTTCTTCCTGCTCCGCACGCGCATCGGCAAGGCCACGCGCGCCGTCTCCGACAACGCGCCCCTCGCCTCGGCGAGCGGCATCGACGTCGACCGCGTCATCCGGATCGTCTGGGTGCTCGGCGCGCTGCTGGCCGGCCTCGCCGGCATCCTGTGGGCCTACTTCCGTCCCGGCGTGAGCTGGGACATGGGCTTCCAGATCCTGCTGCTCGTCTTCGCCGCGGTCACGCTCGGCGGACTCGGCACGGCGTTCGGCGCGCTCGTCGGCTCGCTCATCGTGGGTCTCTTCGTCGAGATCTCCACGCTGTGGCTGCCGAGCGACATGAAGTACGTGGGCGCCCTGGTCATCCTGATCGTGGTGCTGCTGTTCCGACCGCAGGGCATCCTCGGTCGTCGAGAGCGAATCGGATAGGAGGGCAACGACATGATCGACTGGGGAGCAATCTTCGGAAACGCGGCCGTCGAGCTGATCAGCCCGACCACCGCCGCCTACGCACTGGCCGCACTGGGTCTCGCGATCCACTTCGGCTTCACGGGCCTGCTGAACTTCGGCCAGGCGGGCTTCATGCTGCTCGGCGCATACGGGTACGCGATCCCGGCGCTGAAGCTCGGCTGGCCGTGGTGGGCCTGCCTCCTGGCGTCGCTGCTGGCGTCGGTGGTCTTCGCCCTCATCCTCGGTATCCCGACGCTGCGGCTGCGGGCCGACTACCTCGCCATCGTGACGATCGCCGCGGCGGAAGTGCTGAGGCTGACGTTCACGACCAACGAGTTCGCTCCCGTCACGGGCTCGGCGAACGGCCTCTCGGAGTACCAGCGCGACCTGCTCGTGCTGAACCCGCTGCCCGACGGACGCTACGGCTTCGGCCCGTGGGTCTTCAGCGACCGGGCCTGGTTCTTCCTCATCCTCGGATGGATCATCGTGATCCTCGCCGCGCTGCTCACGTGGCTGCTCATGCGCAGCCCGTGGGGTCGCGTCATCAAGGGCATCCGCGAGGACGAGGACGCCGTGCGCGCGCTGGGCAAGAACGTCTACTCCTACAAGATGCAGAGCCTCATCCTCGGCGGGCTGTTCGGCACCGTCGCGGGCATCATCTTCGTGATGCCACGCGCCGTCGTGCCGAGCTACTTCCAGCCGACGCTGACGTTCTTCGTCTACGCGATCCTGCTCCTGGGCGGGGCCGCGACCATCCTGGGGCCCATCGTCGGCTCCATCGTCTTCTGGGTGCTGCTCTCGTTCTTCTCGGGCTTCGTCGCCCGAGCCGTCGAGGCCGGGTGGCTGCCGTTCATGTCGCAGGTGCAGGCCGGTCAGCTCCGGTTCATCCTGGTCGGCGTGGCGATCATGCTGATCGTGGTGTTCATGCCACAGGGCATCCTGGGCAACAAGAAGGAGCTTGCTTTTGTCAAGTGAGATCACCCCCAACGCCAAGCCCGTCAAGACGACCGGGCTCCACGTCGGCGAGCCGGTCCCGGGCGTCAAGAAGGTCGACCCGATCCTCATCGCCGACGGCGTCAAGCGCACCTTCGGCGGCCTCACGGCCGTCGACGTCGCGCACGTCGAGATCCCGCGGAACGCCATCACGGCGCTCATCGGCCCCAACGGTGCCGGCAAGACGACCTTCTTCAACCTGCTGACGGGCTTCGACAAGCCCGACACGGGCGACTGGTCGTTCGAGGGTCGTTCGCTCGCGCGCGTCCCCGCCTACCGCGTCGCGCGCATGGGCCTGATCCGGACGTTCCAGCTCACGAAGTCGCTCGGGCTGCTCTCCGTCATGGAGAACATGAAGCTCGGCGCCAAGGACCAGACCGGGGAGAACATCTTCCGCGGCCTGATCCCGTCGATCTGGCGCAAGCAGGACCGGGAGATCGAGGAGAAGGCGCTCGACCTGCTCACGCGCTTCAAGCTCGACGCCAAGAAGGAGGACTACGCGGCCAGCCTCTCGGGCGGTCAGCGCAAGCTGCTCGAGATGGCGCGCGCCCTCATGAGCGATCCGACGCTCGTGATGCTCGACGAGCCGATGGCGGGCGTCAACCCGGCGCTCACCCAGTCGCTGCTCGACCACATCCTCGACCTCAAGGCCCAGGGCATGACCGTGCTCTTCGTCGAGCACGACATGCACATGGTCCGTCACATCGCCGACTGGGTGATCGTGATGGCCGAGGGCCGCGTGGTCGCCGAGGGCGACCCGCACGAGGTCATGAAGGACCCCGCGGTGATCGACGCCTACCTCGGCGCCCATCACGACACGGATCTCGGCGCGACCGACACCGGTCACGTCGAGGCGCTGAAGGAGCTCATCGATGACGAACAGTGAACCCACCGCGAGCCCGGTCCTCGAGCCCACGGGCGAGATGGTCGTCGAGGTGCGGGACGTCACGGCCGGCTACCTGCCGGGCGTCAACATCCTCAACAGCTGCTCGCTGACCGCCCGCCAGGGCGAGCTCATCGGCATCATCGGTCCGAACGGCGCGGGCAAGTCGACGCTGCTCAAGTCGATCTTCGGCCTCGTGAAGGTCCGCGAGGGCGGCATCTTCCTGCAGGGCGAGGAGATCACGAACCTCAAGGCGAACAAGCTCGTCGCCAAGGGAGTCGGGTTCGTGCCGCAGACGAACAACGTCTTCCCGTCGTTGTCGATCCAGGAGAACCTCGAGATGGGCGTCTTCCAGAAGCCCAAGGACCTCAAGCACCGGCTCGAGTTCGTGACCGAGATCTTCCCCGACCTGAAGAAGCGACTCGGCCAGCGCGCCGGTTCGCTCTCGGGCGGTGAGCGCCAGATGGTCGCGATGTCGCGCGCGCTCATGATGGGCCCGCACGTGCTGCTGCTCGACGAGCCCAGCGCGGGCCTCTCGCCGGTGCGACAGGACGAGGCGTTCCTGCGGGTCAAGGAGATCAACCGCGCGGGCGTGACGACCATCATGGTCGAGCAGAACGCGCGCCGCTGCCTGCAGATCTGCGATCGAGGGTACGTCCTCGACCAGGGCCGAGACGCCTACACGGGCACCGGTCGCGACCTGCTCAACGACCCGAAGGTGATCGGGCTGTACCTGGGCACGCTCGGCGCCGAGGAGTAAGCCGGCGGTCGATCGACGCCGAAGGGGCGGGCGGAATGCTGCGGCATCCCCCGCCCCTTTCGCATGCCCGGCGCGGGGGCGCGGGCGTGGCCGTCGCCGGCCGGGCTCGGCCGCCCGGCCCGTTCGGCGCGGCCCTGGCGGCGCGCGGGGCAGCGCCGAGGAGCCGTGCCGGTACCGACGGGGCGGCGCTGTGACCTCCGCTCGCGAGCGCGCGCGCCCGCAACGGCCCCGTGCGCCCTGCAGGCGGGTGGCGGGGCGCCACGGCCTCACGCGACCGCGTACGGCCCGCGTGGACGGCGTCGGCCCACGTTGCCGAGCCCGTCCCGGGTCTGCGCCGCGCCGGGCTGGCCACGGGTGCTCAGTCGACAGGCGCCCTCGGAACTCGGCTCGGTCCGTGGTCCACGTCCGCGTCGTCGCCCGTCGAGCTGCGGGGTGCCCCCGTCTGCACCGGCGGCCCGTCGCCACGACACGCCCCTCCGCGGCCGCACGATGACTCGCCGAGGTCCCGGGGCACGCGAAAGGGCCCCGGCCGAAGCCGGGGCCCTTCCTGTGCGAGTGGATCAGCCGTCGCCGATGCGCTCGTACGTGTTGTCGTCGAGGTACTGGAAGATGCCGATGGTCGCCTCGGTCGGGTCGCCGTTCTCGTCGAACGTGATCGGGCCGGACGGGCCGTCGTAGTCGATCTGGTTGCCCTCGGCGAGCGCCTCGGCGCCGGCGGCGAAGGTGTCGACCTTCTCGCCGTCGCCCGAACCGCCGGAGACCTGCTGCAGGTACGCCGCGATGTCGGTGCCCTCGACGCTGTTGGCCGCGTAGGCCGCGAGCGCGATGAGCGTCACCGCGTCGTAGGACTCAGCCGCGTAGCTGTAGTCCTGCAGCTCGGGGTCGACCTCGAGCAGGCGGTCGGTGAAGTCACCGAGCGTGCCCACGTCGAGACCCGGCAGCGTGCCCTTCGAGCCGGCGACGAGGCCGGGCGCGAAGTCGGCGCTGTAGTCGGCCAGGTTGCCGTCGACGAAGTACAGCTTGTCGCCGGGGTAGCCGCTGCCGACGAGCGCCGGCGTGATGACCTTGGCCTGGTCGAACGTGATCAGCGCGATCGCGTCGGGGTTGGCCGCCGTGACCTCGGAGATCTGCGCGTCGAAGCTCGAGTCGCCCTCGTTGAAGAGCGCCTCGGCGACGACCTCGCCGCCCGCGGCCTCGAAGGCGTCGCGCGTGAACTGCGCGAGGCCGGTGCCGTACGCGTCGTTCAGCACGATCATGCCGAGGGTCGCGTTGCCGTCCTCGGCGATCAGGTTGCCGAGCACCTCGCCCTGCAGGACGTCGGACGGGGCCGTGCGCCAGTACAGGTTGTTGTCGTCGTAGTTCGTGAAGTCGGCCGACGTGTTGGCCGGCGAGAACTGCACGACGCCCGCGGCGACGATCTGGTCGATGACGGTCTTCGAGACACCCGACGACGCGGCGCCGATGATCGCCGACACGTCCTGCGAGAGGAGGTCGGTGACCGAGACGGTCGCGGTGTCGGTCGTGGTGTCGCCGGAGTCGCGGTAGACGACCTCGACCTGGAGGCCGAGGTCGGCCTCGTTGATGTCCTGTGCGGCGAGTGCCACACCGGCCTCCTCGGGCGGGCCGAGGAACGCGAGCGCACCGGACTGCGGCAGGATGGTGCCGACCTTGAGGGTGAGGTCGCGCTCGCCCGCCTCGATCTCCTGGGCGTCACCGCTCGCGGCCGGCGCCTCGGACTCCTCGGGCTCGGCTTCGCCGCCCGTGCTGCACGCGGTGAGGAGGAGGGCGCTGACGCCGGCGATGGCGATGCCCGTCCACGCTGCGCGACCCGAGCGCGAGGCCCGTGCCTTCGCGAATACGCTCATGTTGCTCCTTGGGACTGAAGGATTGGGACACAATTCCGGCGTCTGGCGACACCGATGGTTTTGACAGTATTGCCCGCCACATGTGGAAACAAGGACATCGCATCACAACCCGGTAACACCCGGCGGATCGTTATGTCGGCGACACCGCGAGGGGGCTGCACGCACGAAACCGGCGTGGACCGGCCTCTTCGCGCACGGTTCCGGCATCGCCGTGGAGGGCCGGAAGCGCCCTCCGAACCCCCCGATCGGGGGTGCCTCAGACCGGCTCGATCGCCGCCGCCCGCCGCGCCCGCGCCCCGCGGAGGAGGTCGAACGTGAGGACGGCGAGCGCGACCCAGACGAGGCCGAACCCGATCCAGCGCTCGAGCGGCATCGGTTCCTGCAGCACGACCACGCCCACGAGGAACTGGATGAACGGCGCGAAGTACTGGATGAAGCCCATGTAGGTCAGCGGGAGACGCCGGGAGGCCGCGGCGAAGAGCAGCAGCGGGATCGCCGTCACCGCACCCGCTGCCGCCAGCAGCACCGTGTGCCAGGCGCCGAGCGAGCCCATGGTCAGGGCGCCGTTCATGGCGACGACCACGAGCAGCACGGCCGCGAAGGGCGCCAGCCACGCGGTCTCGAGCGTCAGCCCGGACACCGCGTCGACGCGGTGCCCCACGCGCTTCTTGATGAGCCCGTAGAAGCCGAAGCTGAAGGCGAGGACGAGGGCGATCCACGGCGGCTGCCCGTAGCCCACGGCGAGCACGACGACCGCGACGATCGAGATGCCGACCGCGGTCCACTGCGTGGCGTTGAGCCGCTCGCGCAGCACGATCACGCCGAGGAAGACCGTGACGATGGGGTTGATGAAGTACCCGAGCGCGGCTTCGACCACCTGTCCGTTGAGCGTCGCGAAGACGTAGGTGAGCCAGTTGACGAAGATCAGGACGCCCGCGGCCCCCATCGTGAGCACGACGCGACGGTCGCGCAGCAGCTCGCGGAATGCGCGCCAGGAGCGTGTCACCGCGATGAGCAGGGCGCAGAAGACGAGCGAGAGGAGGATGCGCCACGCGACGATCTCGACGGGCCCGGTGGGGGCCAGCGCGATGAAGTAGATGGGGAGGAACCCCCACAGCCCGTACGCCGCGACCGCGTAGAGCAGGCCGCTGCGGCTCACGCCCTGCGACGAGGTGGCGGCGGCGACGGTGGGTGCGGTGCTCACCGGTCAAGCCTACGCTCGGCCTCCGACGCGGACGCGGGTGCGCGACTGCCGGACTTCGTCGAGATCCCGCCGACAGGGCCCGGCAGCCGGCCGCCGCCGCTCGCCGAGTGCACCGCTCCGCCGGACGACGACGCGGCCCGGATGCCGTGTGGCATCCGGGCCGCGGAGGTGGTCGGACCGACTAGCGGACGACGACCGCGAGCACGTCGCGCGCCGAGAGGACGAGGAACTCGTCGCCGCCGAACTTCACCTCGGTGCCGCCGTACTTGGAGTAGATCACCTTGTCGCCGACGGCCACGTCGAGCGGGACCCGGTTGCCGTTGTCGTCGATGCGGCCCGGGCCCACGGCCACGACCTCGCCCTCCTGGGGCTTCTCCTTGGCGGTGTCGGGGATGACCAGACCCGACGCGGTGGTCTGCTCGGCCTCGACCTGCTTGATGACGATGCGATCCTCGAGCGGCTTGATGGAAACCGACACGGTTGACCTCTTTCTTGACGAAGACTGGGGTTAGCAGCCTCTGAATGAGAGTGCTAACAGGAGTCTAGGGCGGTTCTGGCACTCGTGCAACGTGAGTGCCAGCGGATGCCGCGGTGCTAGCGTGTCGGCGTGGACCGCGCCGAGCTCGTCGAACTGCTCTCGCCCGAAGGGCTCGACCTGCTCGACTCCCTGCCCGCCTGGACCCGCAGGTCCGACGTGGTGAAGTCCGTCGCCGACCTCCGGCGCCGAGGGCACTCCCCCGGCCTCGTGGCGGCCGTCCTGACCCAGTCGCGGCTCCGGGCCAGGGCGCGCGCGAAGTTCGGCGAGTTCGCCGACCGCATGCTCTTCACCGACGCCGGCCTCGAGCAGGCGACGCGGCTCCGCGTCGCCGCACTCCACGCCGGCCGGTACGCGCGCGCGGGCCTCCGCCACGTCGCGGACCTCGGTTGCGGCATCGGAGGAGACGCCCTCGCGTTCGCCGCGATCGACCTCGAGGTCACGGCGGCCGACGCCGACGAGGTGACGGCCGCGATCGCGGCATTCAACCTGACGCCGTTCCCTCGCGTGAACGTGCTGCACTCCGCCGCCGAGGAGGTCCCCCTCGGGGGTATCGACGCCGCGTGGCTCGACCCGGCGCGGCGCACGACGGCCGGCGGCACGACGAAGCGACTGGCGGATGCCGCCGACTACTCCCCCTCGCTCGACTTCGCCTTCGGGCTGGCCGAGCGGATGCCGGTCGGCGTGAAGCTCGGCCCGGGCACCGATCGCGACCTGGTGCCGGTCGGCGCCGAGGCGCAGTGGGTCTCGGTCGACGGCGACGTCGTCGAGCTCGTCGTCTGGACCGGCTCCCTGGCGAGGCCGGGTGTGGGCCGTGCGGCGCTGGTCATCCGCGGCGACGCCGCCCACGAGCTGATCGCGCCGGCCGACAGCGAGGACGCGCCGGTGGGTCCGCTGGGCGATTACCTGTACGAGCCCGACGGCGCCGTCATCCGGGCCCGGCTCATCGGCGATCTCGCGCGGGCGAACGGCGGATGGATGCTGAGCGAGGGCATCGCCTACATCACGGCCGATCGCGCGTTCGAGAGCCCGTTCGCGCGCGGGTTCCGCGTGGTCGAGCGGCTTCCCGCCGACGAGCGCCACCTCCGCCAGGCCCTCCACACCCGGGGCGTCGGCACGCTCGAGATCAAGAAGCGCGGCGTCGACGTCGACCCGGCGGCACTCCGCACGCGGCTGAAGCTGAAGGGCGATACGTCGGCCACGGTCGTGCTGACGCGCGAGGAGGGCCGGCACGTCGCACTCCTCGTCGAGCGCCTGTGAGGCGACGCGGCGCCGCTGCGGGCTCGCTGCGACCGGCTCAGCGCGGGAGGGCGCCGAAGACGATCGCGTAGTAGCCGATCCAGACCCCCGAGAAGACGAGTCCGGTGATGCCGGTGCCGATGCCGACGAAAGCGGGCACGCGCGCGTGCTCCTCGCGACGCAGGCCCAGTACGCCGAACACGATCGCGGCGATGGAGAGCGGCAGCATCCACCCGACGAACAGGGACGCGACGGCGCCCACGACGCCGAGCGCGGCGGAGAGTCGGCTCCAGAACCGGCGCTGCTCCTCCTCCTCGTCCTCGAACTCCGGCTGGGGGGCGGGGCGGCCGAGCGCGAGGAGCTGGCCCGTGGGCAGGCCGTGCAGTTCGCCGGTGTCGTACGGGACGTCGAACTCGCGCTGCGGCGCGGGCTCCGACGTGTCGATGCCCCGCAGGCCCTCGCGCGCCGGCGATCCGGGCGGAGGGCCCGGTGGAACCGGCGCCCGGTCCGGCATCCGCTCGTCGCTCACCCCGACCGCCCTCAGTAGGTGTACGTGCTCTCGCTCACCGCGAACAGCGCCGCCCAGGCGACGATCGAGATGATGCCGATCGCGATTCCCACGAACCCGAGGACGATGCCGGTCAGCCACATGCCCTTCGCGGACGGCTCCTTGCGACGGCCGATGAAGCCCAGCACGACGGCCGCGGCCGGCACGATGAGCTGCAGGATGCCGCCGACGAAGGGGATGATCACGATGCCGGAGCCGATGATGCCGATGATGCCGGCGATCAGCGAGATGATGCTGAACACCGCGGTGGGCTTGGCCTGCGCCGGCTGGTAGGGCGTCGCTCCGTAGGCGGCGCTCTCGCCATACGCCGCCGCGCCGTAGGCGCCGGGGCCGGCGCCGTAGGCGGAACCGGGCTCGGACGCCGCGCCCGCTCCGCCCGCGCCGGCGCCGTAGGCCTGGGGCATGCCGTCGTAGGACGCGGCCGCCGCAGGCGACGACACGCCCCCGGTGTCGAACGGCGAGCCGCCGCCGTACGCCGGCGGCGCGGGCGGTGCCGGAGGCGCGGGGGGTGCCGGAGGCACCGGCGCCGAGGGCGGCGCCGGGGCCTCGAGCGGCTCGGCCGGACCGGACGGCTCGATCGGCTCCACGGGGATCGCGGGCGTCTCGGGCCCGGTCGGCACGGTCGGCTCATCGGGCACCGAGGGTCCGATCGGTTCGCTCGGCTCGGCAGGCACGGTGGGCTCGACCGGCTCGGCCGGGACCGACGGTTCGGAGGGCGTGAGCGGCTCTGCCGGCTCGTCGGGCTGCCTGGGATCGCTCATGTCGAGCCCCTTTCGTGCGTGCGGAGGGTGCGGTCGTCGGATCAGTAGTTCAGGGAGCCGTCCAGCGAGCCGCTGTTGACGGCGGCGCTGAAGATCGCGATCCACACGATCGCGAGGATGATGCCCACCACGAGGCCGACGTAGCCGATGATGAGGCCCGCGATCGCGAGGCCGCGGCCCTGCTCGCCGGTCTTCTTGATCTGGCTGAGCGCGATGTGGCCGGTGATGATGCCCACCAGCGAGATGAAGAACGACGACACGAGCGAGACGATCGCCAGCACGTTGGTCTTCTGCGACGCCGGCGCACCGTACGCCGGCGTGCCCGATCCGTACGCCGGGGCGGTGCCGTACGAGGGCGCCGCGGGCGGCGGGGGCGGCGGGACGTCGGAGCGGTTGGGGTCGTTGGGGTCGGTCATTCGGGACTCCTCATGTGGTTGCTGGACCCGGCCATGCTGGCAGCGCCGCCGGGTGATGTCAACGACCGGCGACGCGGGTCGGCGCCGCTCGTTCCGAGGGCGCATCGGCCACCCTAGCGCCCGGGTCCGACGTGCCGCACCGGGGAGGCCTGCCCATGGGCGTCAGCCCTGGATGACGGTGACGGGCAGCGTGGAGTCGGCCCCGAAGTCGAGCCCGGACGGGGCGTGCCCCGCCATGATCAGCCGGGCGCCCAGCGCGGCGATCATGGCGCCGTTGTCGGTGCAGAGCGACAGGGGCGGGACGCGCAGCGCGACGCCCGCGGCATCCGCTCGCTGCTCGGCGACCTCACGGAGCCGGCGGTTGGCGACCACGCCACCGCCGAGGAGCAGCCTGGGCACGCCGAGGTCGGTGCACGCGGCGATCGCCTTGGTCACGAGCACGTCGACCACCGCCTCGCGGAAGCTCGCGGCGACGTCGGCGAGCGGCACGGGCTCGCCCGCGGCCTCGCGCTGCTCCACCCATCGTGCGACCGCGGTCTTGAGCCCGGAGAACGAGAAGTCGTAGCGGTGGCGTTCGAGGTCCTTCGGCCGCGTGAGGCCGCGCGGGAACCGGATCGCGTCGGGGTCGCCGCCGACCGCGGCCCGGTCGATCTCGGGTCCGCCGGGATAGGGCAGTCCGAGCAGCCGCGCGACCTTGTCGAACGCCTCGCCCGCGGCGTCGTCGATGGTCTCGCCCAGCAGCTCCACGTCGGAGTCGAGGTCGCGCACCAGCAGGAGCGACGTGTGCCCGCCCGAGACGAGCAGCGCCACGCTGGGGGCCTGCAGCGGCCGGTCGCCGATGAGGTCGGCGCCGACGTGCCCGACGAGGTGGTTCACGGCGTAGACGGGCTTCTCGAGCGAGAGCGCCAGGGCCTTCGCGGCGCCGACGCCCACCATCAGGGCCCCGGCGAGTCCCGGTCCGTTCGTGACGGCGACCGCGTCGAGGTCGGCCAGCTCGACGGAGGCCTCGTCGAGGGCCGCGCGGATCGTCGGGCCGAGCGCCTCCAGGTGCGCACGCGCGGCGACCTCGGGCACGACGCCGCCGTAGCGCGCGTGCTCGTCCATCGAGGAGGCGATCGCGTTGGCCAGCAGCTCGGTGCCGCGGACGATGCCGACGCCGGTCTCGTCGCACGAGGTCTCGATGCCGAGCACGAGGGGGGCGTCGCGGTTCACGGGGCGTCTCCTGCGGGTGGTGGTCCGGCGATCCGTCCGGTTTCCGATCGCGGCGCGGGGGCGACGTCGGATGCCGCGGGGCGCGCGACCGCCGGCGGCACGTCGAGCCGCATGACGACCGCGTCGACCCCGTCGGGCTGGTAGTAGCCGCGCCGCACGCCGACCTCGGCGAAGCCGAGGGATCCGTAGAGCGAGCGGGCGACCGGGTTGTCGGCGCGGACCTCGAGGAACAGCTCGGCGACGCCGCGCCGTCGCGCCTCGTCGATGAGCGCGTGCATGAGCGCGCGGCCGAGTCCGGCGCCGCGCCGGTCGGGGGCCACGGCGATCGTCTGGATGTCGCCCTGCCCGGCTCCGCGCGGGGCGAGGAGCCCGGCGTAGGCGACGACCTCCTCGGGCCGTTCGTCGTCGACGGCGACGAGGTAGTGGGTGTGCTCCCCGGCGAGCTCGGACCGCATCGCCGGCTCGGGCCAGGCGTCGGAGGCGAACGTCGCGCGCTCGAGCGCCATGATGGCGTCGAGGTGCTCGAGTCGAGCGTGGCGGAGCAGGAGGCTCATCCGAGCACCCGCTTGGGTCCGGCCGACGGGGTCACGTCGGGCGCGCGGAGGTAGAGCGGCTCGTCGGCGGCGAGCGGCAGCCGTCCGGCGGCCCCGGCGCGTTCGGCGAGCAGCCCGAGCGCTCCGGCCGGGACGGCGTCGGCGTCGAGGCGCGTGCCGCTCGGCTGCGGGACGGCGTCGCGCGGCTCGAGCCGCGGACTGCCGAGGCGCACGGGGAGACCGTCGCCGTCGAGGCCGTCGTAGTCGCTCACGGCGGACTCGCGTCGTCGCGCGTCGGTGACGACCTGCAGCCGACCCGAGCCGCCCGCCGCGTACCAGGCCGCGGCGATCGCGTCGTGGCTCACCACGGGCACGAACGGACGCCCGGCGCCGAGCGCGAACGCGTGCGCGGCGGCGATGCCGACGCGCAGCCCGGTGAACGGGCCGGGACCCATGCCGGCCGCGACGGCGGAGAGGTCGGCGGGCCGCACGCCCGCCCCCGCGAGCGCGTCGCGAATGAACCCGCCCACGACCTCGGCATGGCGCATCGTGTCGGACGTGCCGGCCTCGGCGAGGATGCCGCCCTCGTGGTCGACCACGGCGACGCTCGTGCCCGTGGAGGTGTCGATGGCGAGGAGCATGGCCTCCAGCCTAGTTCGCGGCCTCGGCGCCGCGGCCGGGGGCGGGATCGAGCCGGGCGGCGGAGGCGTAGGGCGTGGCGGCCCAGCGAGGGCCGTGGCCGATGAGCTCCACGACGCGCGGTTCGTCGGCCTCGAGGTCGCTGCCGGCATCCGCGCCGGGATCGCCGCCGGCACCCGCTGCGGCGTCCGCGTCGACGTCGCCGCCCCGGCGACGTGCGATGAGGACCTCGAGCCACGAGTCGCTCACGCCGTCGAGCAGCCCGGCGCCCCATTCGACGACGACCGCCGAGTGGTCGAAGTCGAGGTCGAGGTCGTCGAGCTCGGCCGCGCCCGACAGTCGGTACGCGTCGACGTGCACGAGGGGGACCCCGCCGACGAGGCTCGGATGGGTCCGCGCGAGGACGAACGTCGGGCTCTGCACCGGACCGCGGACCCCGAGCCCCTCGCCGATGCCGCGGGTGAGCGTGGTCTTGCCCGCGCCGAGCGGCCCGGTGAGCACGAGGAGGTCGCCCGCGCGCAGCTGCCGGCCGATCTCGCGCCCGAGCTCCTCCATCGCCGCGGCGTCGGGGACGGTGCGGCGCGTCATCGTCCCTCCACGTGGGACCGCGGGACGCGCGGGCCGATCCGCGTGACGATCTCGTAGCCGATCGTGTCGGCGGCGTCGCCCCAGTCGTCGGCCGACGGCGCGCCCGCCCCGGGGTCGCCGAAGAGCACGACCTCGTCGCCGACCGCGACCGGGTCGTCGCCCACGTCGACGAGGAACTGGTCCATCGCGATGCGGCCCACGACCGGTCGGCGGCGCCCGCCGAGCAGCACCTGGGCGCGTCCGGAGGCCTGCCGTGGCACGCCGTCGGCGTAGCCCAGCGGCACGAGCGCGAGGGTCGTCGGTCGATCGGCCCGCCAGACGTGGTTGTACGACACCCCGGCGCCGGCCTCGACCCGCCGCACGGCGGCGACGCGGCCCCGGAGCGTCATGACCGGCGCGAGGCCCAGCTCGGCCGCGGTCGTGCCGTCGCCGAACGGCGGGATGCCGTAGACCCCGATCCCGATGCGGACCAGATCGAGCCGGGCGTCCGGGAACCGCAGGGCTGCGGCAGTGGACGCGAGGTGGCGCAGGTCGGGGCGGAGCCCCGCGCGCCGGGCCTCGTCGACGCCGCGGAGGAACGCGGCCAGCTGGGCGGCGTCCTCGTCGGGCGAGGTGTTGGCGAGGTGGCTGAAGACACCGCGCACGCGGATGCGGCCGGCCGCCTCGAGACCGGCGGCGCGGGCCACCGCTCCCGCCCATGCCTCGGGCGCGATGCCGTTGCGGCTGAGCCCGGTGTCGAGCTTCAGGTGCACGTTCGCGGTGGCGCCGACGGTCGCCGCGGCATCCGCCATCGCCTCGAGCTGCGCCGCGGAGGAGGCGCCGAGGTCGATGCCGCGCTCGACGGCGGGCGCGAACCGCGCGTCGGGATCGTGCAGCCAGGCGAGGATCGGCGCCTCGATGCCGGCCTCGCGGAGCGCGATCGCCTCGTGCGTGTCGGCGACGCCGAGCCAGTCGGCGCCCCCCTCGAGCGCCGCGCGGGCGACGGGCGCCGCGCCGTGGCCGTACGCGTCGGCCTTGACGACCGCCATCACGGCCGCGGGCGCCACCTGCGCCGCGATCGCGCGGACGTTGCGGCGGACCGCGGTGAGGTCGACCACCGCCTCGCGGAACGGGGACGGTCCGGGGAGTGCGGTCACGGCTTGGCTCCTCGCGGCTCGGCGCGTTCGAGCACGACGAACGCGCTCGCGATCCCGGCGTCGTGGCTCATCGACAGGTGCACCCGGTCGATGCCGAGGGCCGCGACGTGCTGCGACAGTGCGCCCGACAGGGCGAAGTCGGGATTGCCGTCGACGTCGTTGACGATCCGCATGTCGTGCCAGCGGATGACGGCGTGGCCGCCCAGCGCCTTGATGAGGGCCTCCTTCGCGGCGAAGCGGGCGGCGAGCGAGCGGGCCGGGCGGTCGCGTTCGCTCTCAGCGAACAGGCGCTCGCGCAGCGCCGGCGTCCGCTCGAGCGAGCGCTCGAAGCGCGCGATGTCGACCACGTCGATGCCGATGCCCGCGATCACGCGATCCTCCCCGACTCCACGTTCCGAGTCTGCCGCACCCGGGTCGGGGGGGGGGGGGGGGGGGGGGGGGGGGGGGGGGGGGGGGGGGGGGGGGGGGGGGGGGGGGGGGGGGGGGGGGGGG
>NZ_JBBBDX010000012.1:0-61951 GCF_037199545.1 Agromyces sp. CCNWLW213
CCCGGAAGCTAAGACTCGCAGCGCCGATGGTACTGCAGGGGCGACCCTGTGGGAGAGTAGGACACCGCCGGACATTCTTCACGGAAGAGCCGCCCAGAGTTGGGCGGCTCTTCTGCATTTCACCCTCGTGGGTCTGCCGCGGGCGCGGGGGGAGCCTACGCTGGGTCGATGGGGAACCGACTCGGCGCCGCACTCAGTCCGTACCTCCGCGCCCACTCGGAGAATCCCGTCGACTGGTTCCCGTGGGGCGACGCCGCATTCGACGAAGCCCGCCGTCGTGACGTCCCCGTCCTCGTCTCGATCGGGTACGCGACGTGCCACTGGTGCCACGTGATGGCGCGCGAGAGCTTCAGCGACCCCGAGATCGCCCGGGTCCTCAACGACCGGTTCGTGTCGATCAAGGTCGATCGCGAGGAGCACCCGGACGTCGACGCGAGCTACCTGGCCGCGGCCTCCGCCTTCACGCGAGAGCTGGGCTGGCCCCTCACGGTGTTCACCCGCCCGGACGGCCGTGCCTTCTACGCCGGCACCTACTTCCCGCCGCGCCCGATCCAGGGCGTCCCGTCGTTCGCCGACGTGCTCGCCGCGGTCGACGAGTCCTGGCGCGAACGCCGCGGCGACCTCGACCTGACGGCCGACGCCGTCGGCGAGGCCCTCGCCGCGGCATCCGTCGCCCGGACGAGCGGCGACCTGCCCGACGAGGTCGCGCTCCGGACCGCGGCGGAGAACCTCGCCCAGGCGGAGGATCGGCGATTCGGCGGCTTCGGTGGTGCGCCGAAGTTCCCCGTCGCGCCCGTGCTCGGGTTCCTCGCGCACCTGGGCGGCGACGCACGCGAGCTCGCGGCGCGCACGCTCCGGCGCATGGGCGCCTCACCGCTGCGGGATCCGGTCGAGGGCGGCTTCTTCCGATACGCCACGCAGGCCGATTGGAGCGACCCGCACTACGAGCGCATGCTCACCGACAACGCGCTCCTGCTCGCGGTCGCCGCCGAGCTCGGGACGGGAGCCGACGCGCCGACGTTCACGGAGTCGCTCGCCGACGGACTGATCGACTTCCTCACCGAGCGGATGCAGCTTCCCAGCGGCGGGTTCGCGAGCGCCCAGGACTCGGAGAGCGTCATCGACGGCCGGCGCAGCGAAGGCGGCTACTACCGCAGGGACGCCTCCGGCCGAGCCGAGCTCGAACCGCCGGCACTCGACGAGAAGGTGCTCACCGGATGGAACGGCCTGGCCATCGGCGCGCTCGCACGAGCGGGCTCGGTCTTCGCCGACGCCCGCGCGATCACCTCCGCGAGGCGGGCGGCGGACTTCGTGCTGAAGACGCATCTCGGCCCCGACGGCCGCCTCGCGCGCGCTTCGCTCGACGGCGAGCTCTCGGACGCGGTGGCGACGCTCGAGGACGCCGGCATGCTCGCCGGAGGCCTGCTCCGACTCGCGATGGCCTGCGGCGAGGTGCGGTACGCCGTCGCTGCGCGCGACCTCGTCGATGCGGCGTCCGCGGCTGCGCCCCGGGATGCGGACGTCCCGTTCGCCGCGCCCGCCGGGCCGGACCCCGTGCTCGCCGCCCGCGGATTGGCCCTCCCGGCCGATCCGGCGGAGGGCGCGACCCCGTCGGGCGTCACGGCGTGCGCGGCGGCGGCGTTCGAGTTGTACGCGCTCGGGGCCGGGGACCGCTACCGGATGCTCGCCGAGCGGGCGATGCGATCGGTCGGCGGCATCGCGACCGAGCGCCCCATCGCATTCGGCGGCTCCCTGGAGGTGATGGCCCGCCTCGCGGCGCCGCTCGTGCAGCTGGTCACGGTCCTGCCGGGAGGCCGCCGCGGAGACGTCTCCGCGGGCCGAGAGGACGCTGAGGCGGAGGGCGAGGCGCTGCTGCGCGCCGCCCGTCGGCAGCCGGCATCCGTCTCGGCGATCGTGACCGACGAGCAGGCCGAGGCCTTCGCGGCCGCGGGGTTCGAGCTCTTCGAGGAGCGACGCGCTCGCGACGGGCGCGGGGCGGCGTACCTGTGCCGCGCGTTCGTCTGCGCGCTCCCCGTGACGAGCGCCGACGGCCTCGCGGCGATCGGCCGGCCCCCGGCCTGATCCGTACCATGGACGGATGCCCTCGAACCGCCCCAGCGCAGCCGTCGTCGCGATCGCGGCGGCCGTCGATGCGCTGCTCGTGGTCGCGTTCGCGGTCGCGGGCCGGTCCAGTCACGCCGAGGGGCTCGACCTCTCCGGGGTGTGGCGCACGGCGTGGCCGTTCCTCGCAGGCGGCGCCGTCGGGTGGGTCGCCGCGCTCGGCTGGCGTCGTCCCTTCGCGGCATGGCCGACGGGCGTCGCCGCCTGGCTCGGCGCCGTCGTCATCGGCATGGTGCTCCGCACCGCGACCGGCCAGGGCACGGCGATGCCCTTCATCGTCGTCGCGACGCTGAGCCTCGCGGTGCTCATCGTCGGCTGGCGTGCCGCGCTCGCGCTCGTCACGCGAAGGCGTGCGCTCCGTCTCGTGCGCTGACGCACGAGCGGGACGGCGCTCACCAGGTCGACGGAACGCGCTCGAGCATGCTCCAGACGGCGCTGCTCAGCTCGGGGTGATCGAGGGCGATGTCGCGCAGCACCTCGAACTCGAACCGCGCGACGTCTCCCCGGCGCGCGGTCGGATGGTAGGCGCGGGCGCGCGCCGGGCTCCACCGCTCGGAGTGCAGCCGTTCCTCGCGGAGCGTCGCCACGACCTGCTCGTCGACCGAGGGCAGCTCGGGCAGGAAGGTCCACGGGTCCTCGCCCATGCGGCAGCGCAGCTCGATGAGCGCGGCGAGCTCATCGCGTGCGTCCTGACGCAGGCGTTCCAGCGTCGACGGCTCCGCCATGGTGCGACCTCCCCTCGCTCGTCCGATGGTAACCGACGGTACGCGGCGCATGTGTCGGCCGGGTTACACGCCGACTCCGGGCATGGCGGCCGGATGTCGCGCGGGTGACGATCCGGGAACGGGGGACCGGCTGGTTGAATGGGGCGGTGAGCACCGACCCCGCGCGCGCCGACGACGGACCTGATCCTGCGACGGTCGACGCCCTCGCCGCCGACCTGGCCGCCTCAGGATTCACCGTCGCCACCGTCGACGCGCTGTGGGAGCGCGGGGCGGCGATCGACGGCACGCACCCGGGCGCGGCGCTGCGACGCGGTCATCGCGTGCCCGCGCGGCGCGCCCTCGAGCGGGCGGGCTCCGACGATGCGGCCCTCGCGACGCTCGTGCGCTGCTTCGTGCTCGGCATGCCGGTGGCCTCCGCCGCCCTCGCCTCGGCGCTGCCCGCGCTGGGGCTCGACGGCGCGGAACGGCTGGGGCTCGTCGCGATCGACGGCCCCGACGCGGTGCCGCGCGTCGACCTGCGGCCGTACGCGTTCGCCGACGCGGCCGGCGAGGGCGAGTGGTGGATCGCCTCCGACCCCGGGGAGCTCGCGACCGGGGGCGCGCTCCCCGAGGAGCACGTGCTCGGCGTGGGCGGTGCGTCGCTCACGTTGAGCGGGCTGCTCCTGCCCGACCGCGCCCGGTCGACCCTCGACCTCGGCACCGGATGCGGCATCCAGGCGATGCACGCGGCGCGGTTCAGCGACCGGGTCGTCGCGACGGACGTCTCCACTCGTGCGCTCGGCTTCGCCGCGCTCAACCTGCGCCTCAACGGCATCGCGGGCGTCGAACTGCGGCACGGAAGCCTCTTCGACCCGGTGCCGGGCGAGCGGTTCGACCGGATCGTGTCCAACCCCCCGTTCGTCATCACTCCCCGCCGGGAGGGCGTCCCGACCTACGAATACCGTGACGGCGGCATGGTGGGCGACGGCCTCGTGGAAGCGGTCGTGCGCGGGACGGCCGCGCACCTCCGGCCCGGCGGGATCGCGCAGCTGCTCGGCAACTGGGAGTACCGGCGCCGCGGCGACGACCTCGTCGACGGCCTCGAGCGGGTGGCGGGCTGGGCGGCCGGGGCGGGCCTCGAGTACTGGATCGTCGAGCGTGAGCGGCAGGATCCCGGCGAGTACGCGGAGACCTGGATCCGCGACGGCGGAACGCGTCCCGGGACGCCGCAGTTCGAGGCGCTGTACGACGCCTGGCTCGACGACTTCTCGGCGCGGGGCGTCGAGTCGGTCGGCTTCGGGTACCTGCTGCTGCGGATGCCGCCGCCCGACGAGCGGCCCCGGCTCGCGCGCGCGGAGCGCCTCCACGGCTCGCTCGGCGCGGGCTCCGGCGGGCTCGCCGGGCACCTCGCCGACTGCCTCGCCGCCATGGACGGCGTCGCCGGGCTGGACGACGTCGGGCTGCGCGCCATCCGCATCGCCGTCGCGCCCGACGTCACCGAGGAGCGCCACCACTGGCCGGGCGCCGGGCAACCCGCGGTGATCCTGCTGCACCAGGGCGGCGGCTTCGGCCGGACGGTCGACGCCGGCACCGGACTCGCGGCGCTGGTGGGTGCCGCCGACGGCGAGCTGCCGCTCGGCGTGCTCTCCGACGCGATCGCGCAGCTCCTCGAGGTCGAGCCGGCGGAGCTCTGGGAGGAGCTCGCCCCGGCGGTGCGCGAACTCGTGGCGGGCGGGATGCTGCGCCCGATCGGCTGAGCGTCCGTCCCTCTCGCCGGCAGTCGCGAGCGCCCGCGCGGTCCGCCACGGCCGGTGCCCGCGGCCGCCGGCGTTCGGCGCGTTTCCGGGCGGCGGCGGTATTCTCGTGCTCGCCCACCGAAAGCGAGTCCATGCCCGACAGCCCTCTCTCCGCCTCCCCGTACGAGGTCCTCGGCGTGCCCGCCGACGCGGATGCCGCGCAGCTCCGCCAGGCGTACCGTCGCGCGCTGCGTCACGCGCATCCCGACACCGGCGGCGACGCGGTCCGCTTCCACGCCGTGCAGGCGGCGTGGGAGCTCGTCGGCACCCCGGAGGCGCGGGCCGCGTTCGACCGCGGCATCCGGACCACGGCGCCGTCCGACGCGCCGCACGACCCGTTCGCCCCGGCGGCACCCAGGCCGCGGCGGGACTCGCGGCCGCTCGCGCGGTCGTACGGCCACCCCGGCGGGTTCTCGCGCGAGCAGTACCTGGCGCTCATCCGGGAGTGGGCAGGGCGCGGCGTCACCCTCGACGACCCGTACGACCCGGCGCTCGTGCGGAGCGCCCCCCGCGACATCCGTCACGTGCTGGCCGACGCCCTCGCCGAGGAGGAGACGGCACGCGCCCTGTCGACGCTCGGCATCGCCTACACCGTGTGGCACGACCTCGCGACGGACGCGGGTGGGCCGGGGCTGCCGCCGAAGCTCGACCACCTCGTGCTCGGGCCCACCGGCCTCGTCGCGATCCAGTCCGAGGACTGGGGCGGCCCGGTCGCCCTCAAGCGCGGAGAGCTGATCGGCGAGGCCCTCGCGGGCGAACGGCCGATCCGGGCGCTCGCGGCGCGCGCCAAGGCGGTCACCCGGCCGGCGAGGGTCAAGCCCACGGCGCTCATCGTGGTCGTGCCCGACGAGCACGCCGCGGTGCCGCTCGAGGTCGGGGGCACGAACCGGGGCGCGGCGATCGTCCTCGCGCGGCGGTCCCGGCTCGCCAGCGCCATCCGCGACGGCATCCCCGGGTCGCCGCTGCTGGGCGGCGTCGACTCGATGGAGGTGCGGGCGCGCCTGCAGGCGACCATCCGCTTCGCGTGAACTCGCGCGCGTCGTGGGGGAGGATGGAGGGATGGGCCTGCCTGACGTCGACGCGTACATCGAGGACTTCACCGCATTCGTGACGGCATCGCCGTCGTCGTACCACGCCGCCGCCGAGGTCGCTCGCCGGCTCGAGGCCGCCGGGTTCGAACGGCTCGAGGAACGCGACGCGTGGCCGGCCGGCGCCGGACGCCGCGTCGTGGTCCGCGACGGAGCGGTCATCGCGTGGGTGCAGCCGGAGACGGCCGGCCCCACGACGCCGTTCCGGATCGTGGGTGCGCACACCGACTCGCCGTCCTTCAAGCTCAAGCCGAATCCGTCCAGCGCGGCGGCGGGGCTCTCGCAGGCGAACGTCGAGGTCTACGGCGGTCCGCTGCTGAACTCGTGGCTCGACCGCGAGCTGCGCCTCGCCGGCCGGCTCGTCACGCGCGACGGCGTCGAGCACCTCGTCGCGACGGGTCCGCTGCTGCGCATCCCGCAGCTGGCCATCCACCTGGACCGGGGCGTCAACAACGACGGGCTCACCCTCGACAAGCAGCGGCACGTGCAGCCGATCTGGGGCGTCGAGGGCGGCCCGGAACCGGCCGACCTCGTGGCGCACCTCGCGGGACTCGCGGGCGTCGCACCCGAGGAGGTGGTCGGGCACGACGTGCACGTGGTCGACGCCGCAGCGCCCGCGCGCTTCGGCCGCGGCGACGTCTTCCTCGCCTCGGGGCGGATGGACAACCTCAGCTCCGTGCACGCGGGCCTCACGGCGCTGCTCGACGCGCCGGCCGACGCCGGCCACGTGAGCGTGCTCGCCGCCTTCGACCACGAGGAGCTCGGCTCCGAGTCCCGCTCCGGCGCGAGCGGCCCGTTCCTCGACGACGTGCTCACGCGGATCGGTGCGGCCCTGGGTGCGGGGGTCGAGGAGCGGCGCCGGGCGTTCGCCGAATCCTGGCACGTCTCGAGCGATGCCGGCCATGCGGTGCACCCGAACTACCCCGAACGGCACGATCCCGTGAACCGTCCGGTGCTCGGCGCGGGTCCGCTGCTGAAGCTCAACGCCAACCAGCGGTACGCGACGGATGCCGCGGGCTCCGCGCTCTGGGCGGCGGCGTGCCGCACGGCGGGCGTCGGCATGCAGCAATTCGTGTCGAACAACGCCATCCCCTGCGGCTCCACGATCGGCCCGCTCACCGCGACGCGGCTCGGCATCCGCACGGTCGACGTCGGGCCGCCGCTGCTGTCGATGCACTCGGCGCGCGAGCTCGCCCACGTCGACGACCTCGCCGCGCTCGGCGGCGCGCTGTCGGCCTTCCTCTCGGGAGCCTGATCGCCGGCGCCCCGGCCGGAGCACGTTGGCGGGATCTCGCGCATCGTCGTCGCGAATCCCGCCGTCGCGCGCGGCCCGGTGATGCGAGCATCGGGGCATGACCACGACGAGCGCCGCCCCCGCCCTGTTCGACCACGTCGCCGCGCCCGAGGAGGCCGTGCGCCACTTCCGGGCCCGCCTCGGCTTCGAGACCGACGTGTCGGACGTCGCCGGCGCCCTCGCGACCGGCGACCCCGGCTTCGTGCTCGTCGACACGCGGAGCGAGGCGGCGTGGGAGGCGGGACGCATCCCCGGCGCGATGCACCTCCCCGGTCGGCGCGTCGCGGACGACGCCCGCCGGCGGATCGCGCCCGGGACCCCGGTCGTCGTCTACTGCTGGGGTCCCGGGTGCAACGGCGCCACACGCGCCGCGCTCGCCTTCGCGACCCTCGGCCACCCGGTCAAGGAGATGCTCGGCGGCTTCGAGTACTGGGCGCGCGAGGGCTTCGCGGTCGAGCGGGACGCCGGCACGGAGCGGCACCCGCTCGACCCGCTCACCAACGTCAAGACCGCGTCGGACGCGATCGAGTGCGCCTGCTGACCGGCGGCCGTCGACGTACCCGGTGCACCCGGCGCCCCGGCGCGGCATCCGTCAGCGCAGCGGGCCCCGACGGGACTCGAGCCACAGCGTGTGCTCGCGCAGGGCGTTGCGCACCGCCGCCTTCATGATGAGGTAGCCGATCCACAGGCTGAGCGCGAGGGTCGCGAGGTAGATGAGCGCGCCGATGAGGAGGGCGAAGGTGCCCACGCCGGCGACGATGTCGGGGTCGATGTTCGGGTCCACCCCGTTACCTTGGCAGAGCGCACCGGTCACGAGAAGGGACCATTCCGGGGGACAGGCGCCCCGGAGGGCCGTCAGCACTCGATGACGTTCACCGCGAGGCCGCCCTCGCTGGTCTCCTTGTACTTCGTCATCATGTCGATGCCCGTCTGGCGCATCGTCTCGATGACCGTGTCGAGCGAGACCACGTGCGTACCGTCGCCGTGCAGTGCGAGCCGCGCGGCGGACACCGCGGTCGAGGCGGCGATGGCGTTGCGCTCGATGCACGGCACCTGCACGAGGCCGGCCACCGGGTCGCACGTGAGGCCGAGGTGGTGCTCCATGGCGATCTCGGCCGCGTTCTCGACCTGACGCGGCGTGCCGCCGAGGACCGCGCACAGCGCTCCGGCTGCCATCGCGCAGGCGGACCCCACCTCGGCCTGGCAGCCGCCCTCGGCGCCCGAGATCGACGCGTTCTTCTTGACCAGGCTCGCGATCGCCGCGGCCGTGAGGAGGAAGCGCCGGATGCCCGCGCGGTCGGCGCCGGGGACGAAGCGCAGGTAGTAGTGCGCCACGGCCGGGATGATGCCCGCGGCGCCGTTCGTCGGCGCGGTGACGACCCGGCCGCCCGACGCGTTCTCCTCGTTCACGGCGAGCGCGAACGCGTGGAGCCACTCGGTCGAGGTGTCGCGGACGTGCTCGTCGCGGTCGTACTCCTCGAGCCGGCGTCGCACCTCGGGTGCGCGGCGCTTGACCTTGAGGATGCCCGGCAGGACGCCCTCCGTGTGCAGGCCGTGGTTGACGCACTCGGCCATCGCCGCCCAGATCGCGTCGAGTCCGGCGTCGATGCCCTCCTCGCCGTGCACCGCGACCTCGTTGCGCCGGGCGATGTCGCAGAAGCTCAGGCCGTGCTCGTCGCACAGGTCGAGCAGCTCGGCGGCGGTCGAGTAGGGCAGCGGATGGCGCAGCGCCTCGGCCTGCTCGGGCGCGTCGCCCTCGCGCCGGATGAAGCCGCCGCCGACGGAGTAGTAGGTCTCCTCGGCGAGCGGAAGGGCGTCGTCATCGCCCCAGGCCTGCAACGTCATGGCGTTCGGGTGACCGGGCAGGCGCGTACGCGGTTCGAGCGAGACGTCGGCCTGCGTCATCGTGACGGGATGCCGGCCGGCGAGGCGGACCTCGGCGCCCGAGGCGCCGAGCCGCGACCATGCTTCGCGCACGTCGTCGGGGTCGCAGTCGTGCGGGGTGAGCCCCGCGAGGCCGGCCACGACCGCGTCGGGCGTTCCGTGGCCCAGCCCGGTCGCGCCGAGCGAGCCGTACAGCGAGCAGGTCACGCGCCGCACCCGTTCCAGCGAGCCGTCGGCGACGAGCGTCCCGACGAAGGCCCGGGCCGCCCGCATCGGTCCGACCGTGTGGGAGCTCGAGGGCCCGATCCCGATCGAGAACAGGTCGAGGGCTGAGACGAACGCGGTCACCCACCCAGCGTACGTCGCAGCACGCGCACCGTTCCGCCGAACCGTCGAAGATTCGTGCGCGAAGCCGCGGGACGGTCGCGGATCCCGAGCCGATCCGCGCCGCACGGGCGCCCGCCGGCCGCCGCGGCCGGAGGGGGCGGCCACGGCGGTCGCACAGGCGAGGCGGCGTAGACTCGCCCGGATGTCCGTGAACGATTCCGCCGGGGTGCGCGTCCGTCTCATGCGCGACGACGAGGCCGCCCCGGTCGGCCGCCTCGTCCGCCAGGCGTACGCCGGCGACTACGAGCTCTCCGACGACTACCTCGCCGAGATCGAGTCCGTCGCCGATCGTTCGCGCGAGCACGAGGTGTGGGTCGCGGAGGACGCGACGACCGGTGCGCTGCTCGGCACGGTCACCACTCCGCGGGCGGGACGACGCATGTCGGCCGTCGCCCGCGAGGCCGACGAGCTCGACTTCCGGTTCCTGGGCGTCGCGCCGGCCGCCCGCGGCCGCGGCGTCGGCGAGCGGCTCGTGCAGCACGTCGTCGCGCTGGCCGCCCACCGCGGCCTCCGCCGCGTGGTGCTCAACACGGGTCCGCAGATGATCGCGGCCCAGCGCCTCTACGAGCGCCTCGGCTTCGAGCGCCTCCGCGAACGCGAGTTCACGTTCGGCCGGTCCGACGGCACGACCATCCTGATCTGGGCGTACGGGCGCGACGTCGACGACCTGGCGTCGGGCCGCTCGGCCCACGCCGCCTGACCGAGCGAGTCCTCAGCGCCCGCCGCGGCGGCTCGTGATCTGTCCGGTGTCGAAGCCGAGCAGGTGCAGGCCGCCGTGGAAGCGGGCGTGCTCGACCTTGATGCAGCGGTCCATGACGACCGTGAGGCCCTGCTCCTCGCCGTAGTAGGCGGCCTGCTCGTTCCAGATGCCGAGCTGCACCCAGATGGTCTTCGCGCCCGCGGCGACCACGTCGTCGACGACGGACGGGATGTCGCTTCCGCGACGGAACACCACGACGATGTCGGGCACCTCGGGCAGGTCCTGCAGGCTCCCGTACGCGGGCTGCCCGAGGATCTCGGTCTCGTTCGGGTTCACGAAGTGCACGCGATAGTCGCTCGACTGCTGGAGGTACGTGCCGACGAAGTAGCTCGACCGCTGCGGCTTGGGCGAGGCGCCCACGATCGCGACGGACTCCGCGTCGTTGAGGATGCGCTGCCGCTGCTTCGCGTCGGGGCCGATCCAGGTGCGCTGCGACGTCAGCAGCTTGGCGAGCGGGGAGCTCGAGGGGAGCTCGCACGACAGACCGTTGACGAGACGGACCGTCTCGACGTCGCCGGTTGCGGCATCCGTCGCCTCGAGGCGGCTCGCGGTCGTCGTCTCGGCGGCCGCGCTCATCGGGGGCCTCCGATCGTGGCGCCGGCGACGGCCAGGCCCGCGGTCGCCGCGGACAGCGCCTGGTCGAGGTCGGCGATGATGTCGTCGACATCCTCGATGCCGACCGAGAGACGCACGACGCCGGGCAGCACGCCCGCGTCGACGAGCTGCTGGTCGGTGAGCTGCGCGTGCGTCGTCGACGCGGGGTGGATGATCAGCGTCTTCGCGTCGCCGATGTTGGCGAGGTGGCTCGCGAGGTTCACCGATTCGATGAGCGTCTGGCCGACCTCGCGGCCGCCCTTGACCTCGAAGCTGAAGACCGAGCCGGGCCCCTTCGGCAGGTACTTCGCGGCGCGCTCGAAGTGCGGGTGGTCGGGGAGTCCGGCCCAGAAGACGCGCTCGATGCGCGGGTCGGCGTCGAGCCACTCGGCGACCACGCGCGCGTTGTCGACGTGGGCCTGGATGCGGTACGGCAGCGTCTCGACGCCCTGGGCGAGCAGGAAGGCGCTGTGCGGCGCGAGCGCCGGCCCGATGTCGCGCAGCTGCTCGGCGCGCAGCCGGGTCAGGAACGCGTATTCCCCGAAGTTGCCCGACCACTGCAGGCCGCCGTAGCTCGGCACGGGCTCGCCGAACAGCGGGAACTTCTCGGAGTGCCAGTCGAACCGGCCCGACTCGACCACGACGCCGCCCAGGGTCGTGCCGTGCCCGCCCAGGAACTTCGTCGCGGAGTGGGTGACGAGGTCGGCTCCCCACTCGATGGGGCGGTTGAGGTACGGCGTCGCGATCGTCGAGTCGACGATGAGCGGGATGCCGTGCGCGTGCGCGACGTCGGCGAGCCCCTCGAGGTCGGCGATCTCGCCCGACGGGTTCGCGACGGTCTCGACGAAGATCGCCTTGGTGCGCTCGGTGATCGCGGGCGCGTAGTCGGCCGGGTCGGAGGAGCGCACGAACGTGGTCTCGACGCCGAACCGGCGGAGCGTGACATCCAGCTGGGTGATCGAACCGCCGTAGAGGTTCGCCGACGCGACGATGTGGTCGCCGGTGCCCGCGAGGCTCGCGAACGTGATGTACTGCGCCGCGAGGCCGCTCGCGGTCGCGACCGCGCCGAGGCCGCCCTCGAGGCTCGCGACGCGCTCCTCGAACGCCGCGACCGTCGGGTTCGCCAGGCGCGAGTAGATGTTGCCGTACTTCTGCAGCGCGAAGCGCGCCGCGGCGTCGGCCGTGTCGTCGAAGACGAACGCGCTCGACTGGTAGATCGGGAGCGCGCGGGCGCCCGCCTCGGCGTCGGGGATGTTGCCCGCGTGGATGGCGCGGGTCTTGAAGCCGTATTCGCGGTCTGCCATGGGCCCACGGTAGTCCGCCTGCGCGCGGCATCCGCCCGCCGCCGTAACGGAGGGCAACGGATGCCGCCGCCGGCCGGCCGGGCCGCTACGTCAGGGTGAGGATCAGGTGCGGCACCTCGACCCGGAACGCCCCGCCCTCGGCGTCGAGGTGCACCGAGCCGTTCATCGCGACCCATTCGGTCAGCAGCTCGACCTCGATGAGCATGGACGCCTGCGCGGGGACGGACACCCCGGTCGCGGGCAGGAACTCGTTGAACGCGATCGACCTGCTGTCGTCGCTGCCGAAGAACCCGCCCGTCGTGCCCGCGCTGGTCAGGATGCGGTCGTGCACGATCGAGCGGATGGACGAGTCCATGGACCACACCGTCGTGCGGGCCCGCACGGTCGCCCGCGCCTCCGTGGTCGGGAAGAACCACGATGCGACGCCGCTCCACTCCGCATCGACCGACAGGTGCGCGTTGACCACGAGCCGGGCGCCCGCCGTCATCACGACCGGCTGGGTCCGCGGGTTGCGCCACAGGGTGAAGAAGCTGAGGCGGCCGGTCCCCGTCTCCCGGATCGAGTCGGCCGATTCGCTGAGCCGGTACCGGGCCCAGCTGTCGAGCGAGCCGACCTGCGAGTCGACGACCGTGCCGCCGCCCGCGAAGCTGCGGATGAACGTGACCCGGTCGATGATGACGTTCATCGGGTCGTCCGGCAGCACCATGGTCGGCGTCACCTCGGCGAGGCGCCGGGCGACCTCGCGCGAGGCGTCGATCGCGCGCCGCCGCTGGTCGTCGGCGCGTTCCCGCCGGGCCTTCGAGCGCTCCTCGGCGATCGCGTCGAGGCGCTCCGGGTCCAGCCCGCCGCCGAGGAGCTCGTGTCGGGCGAGTTCGGCGTCCTCCCGGGCCGCCTCGGCGCGTGCCCGCTCGCCCTCCTCGTCGTGCCATGCCGGGGCGGCCCTGCCGGCCGCCTCCTCGACGAAGGCCTCCGCCTGCTCGCGCTCGCGCGCATCCGTGTCCATGGTCGACGCCCTTCCCCCAACGTCCCCGTCACCGGACGGTGCCGGCGGACGAGGCCGATGCTAGACCCGCCGCGTCCCGGCGTCCACGGACCTTCGGCCCCGCAGGACGGGCGGGCGCGCGGCTACCCCCCGACGACGTCGTCGGTCGACACGACCCGTGCGAACCCGCCGCCGTCGAGGTTCACGGCGGTCGCGCGGGCGAGCTCCGCGGCCGACAGGCGGAGCCCGCCGGGGCCCGCCATGTCGAACGTGTGGGTCGCGTCGATCGGGAGGGTCACGTCGTATCCGAGGTTGCCCGCCATCCGGGCCGTCGTCTCGACGCACTGGTTGGTCTGGATGCCGCAGACGACGAGCTGCCGCACCCCGCGCTCCACGAGGAACGCCTGCAGGTCGGGCTCGCCGTAGAACGCCGAGTTGACGTGCTTGGTCACGAACAGGTCGTGGGGCGCGTCGGCCACGACGGGCTTCAACGCGTTGCCGGGGGAGCCGGGCGCGAGGGGCGACCCGGGCGTGCGCGAGTCGTGCCGGACGAGCACGATCGGCCGCGCGGCATCCGCCCACGCCTGCACGAGGCGACCGATGTTCGCCTCGGCGTCCGGGTTGTCGCGCTCGCCCCAATACGGGTCGTCGAAGCCCTGCTGCACGTCGATCACGATGAGGGCGGCGGTGTCGTCGAAGTCCATGGGTCCATCGTGGCGCGCGGGCCGGCGATCGGCGGCGGTCCGGCCTGCCGTTCTTCCGCGAGAGGCTGCCAACGGATGCCGCGCTCGCCGCCGCACGTCGGCGGGTAGCGTGGGGCGGGTGATCCTCGAGCACGCCGTCCTGCCCGTCGTCCCCGGACGCGAGGCCGAGTTCGAGGCCGCCTTCGCGGAGGCGACCGCGATCATCGCCGCGATGCCCGGCTTCGTCGACCTCACGCTCTCGCGCTCGGTCGAGACCCCGAACGAGTACCTGCTGCTCGTGCAGTGGGAGCGCCTCGAGGACCACGATCCCGGCTTCCGAGGCTCGGCCGGCTACGCGCGATGGCGCGAGCTGCTGCACGGGTTCTACGAGCCGTTCCCGGTGGTGGAGCACTTCCGCGAGGTCCTCGCGGTGGCGCCCGCCGGGCCGGAGCGCGCGCGTTGAGCGCCGTCACCCGGGTCGAGACCGTCGTCGTCGGCGGCGGCGCGATGGGCGCCGCGACCGCGTGGCAGCTGGCCCGGCGGGGCCGCGACGTCGCGCTGCTCGAGCGGTTCGAGCCCGGCCACCGGAACGGCGCCTCGCACGGGGCGTCGCGCAACTTCAACGTCGCGTACGCCGACCCCGTCTACGTCGCGATGCTCGCCGAGGCGCTCCCGCTGTGGCGCGACCTCGAGGCCGAATCCGGCACGTCGTTGCTCGAGCTCGTCGGCGTGGCGAACCACGGCCCGGCTCCGCAGTTCGACGCCGTGCACGCGGCGCTCAGCGCTGCCGGCATCCCCGCCGAGTTCCTGCCCGTCGAGGACGCGGGGCGCCGCTGGCCCGGCATCCGCTTCGACACCACGGTGCTCTTCAACGAGCGAGCAGGGCGGGTGAACGCGGATGCCGCGATCGCCGCGCTGCACGCGACGGCCGCCGCCGACGGAGCCGACGTGCGGCACCGCACGCGGGCCACGCGCATCGAGCCGCTCGGCGACGACCGCGTGCGCGTGGCATCCGTTACCGACGCCGGCGTCGAGGAGGTGTTCGAGGCGCGCACGGCGGTCGTGACCCTCGGCGCGTGGACGACGAAGCTGCTCGGCGGCACGCCCCTGCCGCGGCTCGTGGTCACGCAGGAGCAGCCCGCGCACTTCGCCGTGCGCGACGCGTCGATGCCGTGGCCGAGCCACAACCACTTCCCGGGCGCGGCCGCCGACGGCTACGACTACTGGCGCTCGCCGGTGTACGGCATGCTCACGCCGGGCGAGGGCGTGAAGGCCGGATGGCACGGCGTCGGCCCCGTCGTGGATCCCGACGCGCGCGACTTCCTGCCCGTCGCGGACCAGCTCGCCGACCTGCAGCGCTATGCGCGCGAGTGGCTGCCGGGCGTCGACGCCGACGCGGTCGAGCCGATCAGCTGCACGTACACGACCACCCCCGACGAGCACTTCGTGCTCGACCGGATCGGGCCTTTCGTCGTGGGTGCGGGCTTCTCGGGGCACGGGTTCAAGTTCACGCCGGTGGTCGGGCGCATCCTCGCCGACCTGGCCGACGGCTCCGGGCCGGCGCCGGCGCGGTTCGCCGCCGACCGGGCGATCGCGGCGGGCTCGTCGCCCACCGGGCTCGCGGGTCGCTGAGGCGGCGCGCCGCGGCATCCGCTCGCCGTCGACTGCACAGGCCCTGATCAGGCCCCGTTGCTACCCTCGAGGGAGGTCGCCGAAGGGTGGCCCCGGACGAGGGAACCCAGTACCCGGAGCGCGACAAGACTGGCCGAAGGAGTGCCGTCATGTCGTGGATCGTCCTCATCCTCTCCGGTGTGCTCGAAGCCGTGTGGGCCACCGCCCTCGGCAGGTCGGAGGGCTTCACGAAGCTCTGGCCGTCGGTCGTGTTCGGCGTGACGCTCGTGCTCTCGATGGGCGGGCTCGCCTGGGCGATGCGCGACATCCCGGTCGGCACCGCCTACGCGGTGTGGGTCGGCATCGGCGCGGCGCTCACCGTGATCTGGGCGATGGTCTCGGGTGAGACGGATGTCTCGTGGGCCCGTCTCGCGCTCATCGCCGGGCTCGTCGGCTGTGTGGTGGGGCTCAAGCTCGTCGACGGCGGCGCCGGGCACTAGCGCCCCCGCCGCGCCGTGCGGCGTCGCGTGGCGTTGCGGCGAGGGTATGGCGAACGCCCCCGAACGCTCGGCGACGCCGACGTTCGCCATACCCTCGCGCGCCGGCGGGCACGGCGCTCCGCGCGCGGCGGCCGATGTGTAAAAAATGATTGACACGGTGTCGAGAATGGTTGACACTGGCCGTGTCAAACATCTTTCACATCGTCTGGGGAGGCGTGCATGTCGTACGAGGAGAAGGGCACCTTGTCGTTCCTCGTGGTCGCGATCGTCGGCTACGGGGTGTACCTGTGGCTCGTGTTGCCCGAGCTGCTGGGGGGCTCTCCCGTCGAGCAGGTCGACTACGCCATCCCCATGCTCTGGACCATCGGCGGGGCGATCGTCGCCGGCATCGTCGCGCGCATCGCGATCGCGGTCGTGAATCCGGGCGAGGAGCACACGGCGGATGTGCGCGACAAGCAGATCGACCGCGCGGGAGAGCAGGTGGGCAACTCGCTCGTCGCCATCGCCGCGATCGGCGCGCTCGTGCTGGCGATGCTCCAGGTGCACTGGTTCTGGATCGCCAACGCGATCTACCTCGGATTCGTGCTCTCCGCCGTGCTCGGGAGCATGGCGAAGCTCGCGATGTACCGCCGCGGGGTGCCCGAATGGTGAAGCCGACGAGGGTCACGAACGACATCCGCACGCTGCGGTTCCGGCACGGCGAGATGACGCAGGCCGAGCTCGCGCAGCGGCTCGGGGTCACCCGCCAGACCGTCATCGCCATCGAGCAGGGGCGCTACTCGCCGTCGCTCGAGATGGCCTTCCAGATCGCGCGGGTGTTCGGGGTGCCGCTCGACGACGTGTTCCAGTACCCCTACGAGGCAGAGGAGTCGGCATCATGAGGATCGCCGCCTACCACCGGTACGGATCGCCCGACGTCGTCGGCGTCGAGGAGCGCGAGGAGCCCGTGCCGGGCCCCGGTGAGGTGCGAGTGCGGGTGCACGCGGCATCCGTCGGCTCGTCGGATGCCGCGGGGCGGGCCGGCTCGCCCTGGTTCGCCCGCCTCGCGTTCGGCCTCCGCAGGCCGCGGAACGCGGTGCTCGGCTCGGACTTCGCCGGCGTGGTCGACGCGGTCGGCCCCGGCGTCGCGCGCTTCGCCGCGGGCGACCGGGTGTTCGGCGCGACCGGCGCCGACGGCGGCGCGCACGCCGAGGCGATCATCGTCGGCGAACGGGGCGCGATCGTGCCGCTGTCCGACGACGTCGCCGTCGAGGCGGCGGTCGCCATCTGCGACGGCGCGATGACCGCGCTGCCCTTCCTGCGCGACGGAGGAGGTCTGCGGACCGGCATGCGGGTGCTCGTGATCGGCGCCTCCGGTGCCGTCGGCTCGGCGGCCGTGCAGCTGGCCCGGCGGCTCGACGCCGAGGTGACGGGGGTGTGCGGGCCCGCGCACGTCGAGCTCGTCGCGTCGCTGGGCGCGCACCGCGTCATCGACTACGGGCAGGGCGATCCGGTCCGACCGGGTACCGGCGCGAGCTACGACGTCGTGTTCGACGCGGTCGGCGCGAGCAGCTTCCGCCGGGCGCGACACGTGCTCGCCGACCGCGGGCGGTACCTCACGACCGTGCCGTCTTGGGCGATCATGCTCCAGCAGCTCACGTCGCGGCTCGGCCGTCGCCGCGCCGTCATCATGTTCACCGGGCTCAGGTCGGCCGACGCCAAGCGCCCCGACCTCGAGGAGCTCGCCGCGCTCGCCGCGTCCGGCCGGTTCACCCCGATCATCGAGCGGGTGCTCCCGCTCGACGACGTCGCCGAGGCGCACCGCATCGTCGACACCGGCCACAAGGCCGGCACCGTCGCCATCACGCCCGTGCTCGAGCACCAGGAGGCATCATGAGAGCCGTCGTCCAGCACGCCTACGGAGGGCCCGAGGTCCTCGCCGTCGCCGAGGTGCCCGATCCGGCGCCGCCGGGCAAGGGAGAGGTCGCGATCGCGGTCGACGCGGCCGGCCTCCACGCGGGCGACGTGTGGATCATGCGCGGCGAGCCGCTCGTCCTCCGCGCCGCCTTCGGCCGGAAACGGCCCCGGCGGCCCGTGGGTCGCGACCTCGTCGGCACGGTCACCGCGGTCGGCGAGGGCGTCACGACGCTCGCGGTCGGCGACCGCGTGTTCGCCGAGTCCGATCAGGGCGGCTTCGCCGAGACCGCCGTGATGGATGCCGCGTACGTGCGTCGCGCGCCCGCGAACCTCGACGACGTGCACGCCGCCGTCATCCCGGTCTCGGGGACGACCGCGCTGCAGGGGATGCGCCTCGCGGGCGTCGGACCCGGCGACCGCGTGCTCGTGATCGGTGCATCCGGGGGCGTCGGCACGTACGCGGTGCAGCTCGCGGCCGCGCTCGGCGCCGAGGTGACGGGCGTCGCGAGCGCGGTCAAGGCCGACCACGTGCTCGCCGCAGGCGCGACCCGCGTGATCGACTACCGCACCGAGGACGTCACGGCCGGCGACGCCGTCTACGACGTCGTGTTCGACCTGGTCGCGGACCGGTCGATCCGCGCGCTGCAGCGGATCATCGCACCGCGCGGCACGCTCGTGCTCTCGTCCGGCACCGGATCCCGCCTGCTCGGCCCGATCCCGCGGCTCGCGGCCGCGGCGCTCCGGTCGCCGTTCACGCGGCAGCGGCTGAAGCCCCTGGTGGTGCGGCGCAGCGGCGAGGACCTCGACGTGCTCCGCGCCCATGCCGAGGCGGGGCGGCTGCGGCCGGTCGTCGACGAGGTGTTCCCGATCGACCGCGCGCCCGAGGCGTTCGCCCGGCTCGCGTCGGGCTCGGTCCGCGGCAAGGTCGCGATCCGGGTGCGCGGCGACGACGAGACGAGGGATGCCGCGGCGAGGGCGGCCGCCGACCGGGCCGACGACGCTCAGCCGAGCAGCACCGCGCCGTAGGCGAGCACCGCGACGAGCGTCCACGACGACACGCCCACGACGAGCGCGCGCCAGCCGGTGTGCAGGAGCGCGCCGACGCGGATCGACGCGCCGAGCGCGAACAGCGCCATCGCGAGCAGGGTCGTCTGCACGAGGTCCGCTCCGGCGAGCAGTTCCTCGGGCAGCGGCACGAAGGTGCGGAGCAGCACCGCGACGACGAAGCCCACGACGAACAGGGGAACGATCGCGGGACGCGGGCCCGCGGCATCCGACGCCCGTCGCCGCTCGACGCCGGCTGCGATGGCGACCATCGGCGCGAGCAGCAGCACGCGCGTGAGCTTCACGACCACCGCGACCGCGAGCGCCGACGCGCCCGCGACCTGCGCCGTCGCGACGACCTGGCCGACGTCGTGCACGCCCGCGCCGACCCAGTGCCCGAACTCCGGGGCGGTGAGGCCCAGCGGATGCCACAGCGCGGGCAGCACCGCGATCGCGAGCGTGCCGCACAGCGTGACGAGCGCCACCGGCACCGCCTGCTCCTCGTGGCGCGCCCGCACCGCGGCGCCCATCGCGCCGATCGCGGACGCACCGCAGATCGCGAACCCGCTCGCCACGAGCAGCGGCTCGCGCCCCGGCAGGCCGAGGGCCCGGCCGAGCCACCAGGTGCCGCCGAACGTCAGTACGACCACGCCGACCGTGGTGAGCACCGTGACCCATCCGAGCGCGGCGATGTCGCCGAGGCCGAGCTTCAGCCCGAGCAGCACGATGCCGGCGCGGAGCAGCGTGCGCGCGCTGAACGCGAGCCCCGGATGCAGCGGTCCGTCGAGGCGCGGGCGCATCCACGGCACCTGGCCGGCCACGATGCCCGCGGCGACCGCGACCGTGAGGAGCGGCACGACCGGCGCCGCGAGATGCACGAGCCACGCGACCACGGCCGCGAGCGCCGCGACGCCGAGGCCCGGCATCCGCTCGCGCCACCCGTGGGCGGTCGTCATCCCCACCCCGGCAGCCAGAAGTGCAGCTGCCGGAACTCCGGCGTCGTCGGGACCGCGCTCCAGATCGGGTAGAAGAACGCCGAGACCATGAGCACGACCGCGAGGAAGACGGCGACCGTCGCGATGCCCTGCTGCCGCCGCCATCGGACGTCGTCCGGGCGGCCGAGCACGAGTCCCAGCACGTACACGAGCGCGAGCACCACGTAGGGCTCGTACGCGATCGTGTAGAAGTGGAAGACGGTCCGCTCCACGTACAGCAGCCAGGGCAGGTAGCCGCCGACGATGCCGACGAGGATCGCCCCGGCCTGCCACTCCCGGTACCGCGCGAAGCGGTACACCAGGTAGGCGACGGCGAGGGTGCCGCCCCACCAGATGAGCGGGTTGGCGATGCCGATGATCGATGCGACGCACTCGTCGGCACCGCAGCCCGTGGTGTCGGCGATGTACATGTTCGTCGGCCGGAGCATGAGGGGCCAGGTGAGCGGGTTCGCCTCCCAGGGGTGCTCGCTGCGGACGCCCACGTGATAGCCGTACGCGGCCTGGTGGTAGTGCCACAGGCTCTGCAGCGGATGCGGCATCCACGACCAGAACCCCGTGGCCGCGTTCCCCGGCTGGTCGGCCCAGTCGCGGTAGTAGCCGCCGGACGTGACCAGCCAGCCCGTCCACGAGGCGAGGTAGGTGGCGGCGGCGACCGGGACCAGCAGGAGGAACGTCGCCGGACCCTGCTTGAGTACCGCGCCCTGGACGAAGAACGGGAGGCCCGCCCGACGACGCGCGACGGCGTCGACCAGCACGAGGAAGATGCCGACGGCGGCCAGGAAGTAGAGGCCCGACCACTTGACCGCGATCGCCGCGCCGAACGCGACGCCCGCGGCGACCACCCACGGCCGGGCCCACACCACCGGTCCGGCGTGCGGATCCCGGCCCGCCTCGCGCAGGGCCGCCAGGCGCGTCGCGAACCGTTCGGATGTCGGCGACCGATCGAGCAGCACGAACCAGAAGCCCAGCAGGCAGAAGAGCATGACCCAGTTGTCGAGGAGCGCCACGCGGCTCATGACGATCGCATTGCCGTCGACCGCGAGGAGCAGGCCGGCGATCACGGCGAGCGTGGTCGACCGGAAGAGGATGCGCCCGACCATGGTCAGCGCGAAGACCGCGACGACGCCCGCGAGCGCCGTCGAGGCCCGCCACCAGAACGCGCTGTCGGCGCCGAAGAGGGCCATGCCGAGCCCGACCATCCACTTGCCGAGCGGCGGGTGGACCACGTACGACGGGTCGTCGAGGTACATGTCGGTGTCGCCGCGCGCGAAGTCCTCGTTCGCGCCGTCGGGCCACGCGGACTCGTAGCCGTTCGCGATGAGGGTCCAGGCGTCCTTGACGTAGTACGTCTCGTCGAAGACGACGGCGTGCGGGGTGCCGAGGTTCCAGAACCGCAGCACGGCGGCGAGCAGGGTCACGAGGACCGGCCCGCCCCAGTACCAGATCGCGCGGCGTCGGTGCGTTCGCAGCAGGCGGGCCCACCGCTCGTCGAGGCGCGACCCGCGCGGCTCGGGGACGGGCCCGTCCTCCGCGGGTGCCGGATCGCGGTTCGGCAGCGGCCACTCCGGGTCGTCGGATGTCGCGCCGCGCGCCTCCGCGTCGACCCCGTTCGCACCCATGCGCCCCACTGTAGCCGCGCCCCTCGGCGGCGTCGGTGCGTCAGACTGGACCCGTGATCATCCTCGCGGCGACGCCCATCGGCAACCTCGGCGACGCGTCGGTCCGGCTCCGGCAGGCACTCGAGGACGCCGTCGTCGTCGCCTCCGAGGACACGCGCGTGACGCAGCGCCTGCTCGCCGGCCTGGGCATCGCCAACCGGCCGAAGCTCATCGCGCTGCACGAGCACAACGAGCGCGCCCGGGCCGCCGACCTCGTGGAGCTCGCGCGCGACGGCGACCTGCTCGTCCTGAGCGACGCGGGCATGCCCACGGTCTCCGACCCGGGCTTCCCGCTCGTGCAGGCGGCCGTCGCCGCCGGCGTCGAGGTCACCGCCGTCCCGGGCCCCAGCGCCGTGATCACCGCGCTCGCCGTGTCGGGCCTGCCGACCGATCGGTTCGCATTCGAGGGCTTCCTGCCGCGCAAGGCGGGCGATCGGATGCGGCGGCTCGCCGATCTGGCAGGCGATCGCCGGACGCTCGTGTTCTTCGAGGCGCCGTCGCGGCTCGCCGCGACCCTCGGATCCCTCGCCGAGGCGTTCGGCGCCGATCGGCCGGCCGCGGTGTGCCGCGAGCTCACCAAGCTGCACGAGGAGGTGCGCCGCGGTCCCCTCGCCGAACTCCTCGCCTGGGCCGCCGACGGCGTCCGCGGCGAGATCTGCGTCGTCGTGGGGGGAGCCCCCGAGCCGGCGCCGGCCGACGAGGACGAGGCCGTGGCGCGCGTCGTCGCGCTCGCGGCATCCGGCACCCGGTTGAAGGATGCCGCGGCGGCCGTCGCGGCCGAGACGGGTCTCGGCCGGCGCGACCTGTACGAGGCGGCGCTCGCGGCCCGCCGGACCGACTGACCCTCGCGGAGCGCCCCCGAAGGGAGGAGAATCGGGGGAGGCGCACTCCGTGGAGGTGCGACATGGCCCACGCGATCAGATACCACCGCTTCGGCGGACCCGAGGTGCTCGAGGTCGAGGAGATCCCCACTCCCGAGCCCGGTGAGGGCGAGGTCCTCGTCGAGGTGTTCGCGACCGGGTTGAATCCGATGGAGAGCCTGGTGCGGCGCGGAGCCGCCGGCGGGCCGGGGGACGAGGCCCTCCCGCACGGCCAGGGCCGCGACCTCGCGGGCGTGGTCGCGCGCGTCGGTGCCGGAGCGCGCGCGTTCGCGCCCGGCGATCCGGTCCTCGGCTGGGTCGAGGACGGCGCGCAGGCGACGCACGTCGTCGTCCCGGAGGGACAGCTGCTGCGTCGGCCGGCGTCCGTGCCGTGGGAGGTCGCGGGATCGTTGTACACGGCGGGCACCATCGCCTGGTCGGCGGTCGAGGGACTCGCTCCCGGCCCCGGCGACACGATCGTCGTCACCGCCGCGGCGGGCGGGGTCGGATGCCTCGCGGCGCAGCTCGCGCGACTGCGCGGCGCGACCGTGATCGGCACGAGTGCCGCCGCGCGCGGCGACTTCCTCGCGCAGTTCGGCATCGTGCCGCTCGCCTACGGGCCCGGACTCGCCGATCGGGTCCGTGCCGTGGCCGAAGCTCCGGTCACGGCGTTCCTCGACTTCCTCGGCGGGCAGGCGCACGAGGCGATCGCGCTCGGCGTGCCGCCGTCGCGCATCCTCACCGTCCTCGATCGGACCGCCGTCGACGAGCACGGCATCGTCGCGGTGGAGCCGGGCGACGCCGTCGCGCTGCGGCGCATCGCCGGCCTGGTCGCTGCGCACGGCGTCCGTCTGCCGATCGCCGACGTCTTCCCGGCGGATCGCGTCCAGGACGCCTATCGCGCCCTCGAGCGACGCGACGCGGCCGGGAAGATCGTGCTCGGGTTCCGCGTCGTGCACTACGACCAGCAGCGCGTGCACGAGCCCGACCTGAAGGAGCAGCAGGTCACGCTCGACGTGCCGACACCGCATCGCCACGTCGACGTCGAGGAGTCGGTGCCGCCCGTGCTCGGGGACGGGCGCGCCCGGCGTCGGCATCGGGAGGCGCGCGAGGCCCGGTCGGAACGCAAGCGGGACGCCGCCCCGGACGGCGCGAACGGGCGCGTTCCCTGACGGCGTCCGCCGGGGGCCTGCGGTCCCCATCAGTCCATTCGCTTGCATGGGAATCACAGGCGCTTCCCAACCCGCTCCCACCGGCCGAGCGCAGGATGACCGCGACGACGGAGTCCCGGGGGAGGGGTCATGGCCAAGGCAGTGCGGTTCAACGAATTCGGCGGTCCGGAGGTGCTCGAGATCCAGGAGATCCCGATACCCGAGCCCGGACCGGGCGAGGTGCTCGTGGAGGTGTACGCCGCAGGGATCTCGCCCGTCGAGACCGCCGTCCGGCTCGGCGGCGACGCCGGCCGGTGGCCGGTCGAGTTCCCCTCGGGACAGGGCCGGGAGCTCGCGGGCGTGGTCGTCCGGGTCGGCGAGGGGGTGACGCGGTTCCGGCGGGGCGCCGAGGTCATGGGCTACGTCGCGCGCGGCGCGCATGCGACGCACGTCGTCGTTCCCGAGACGCAGCTCCTGCCGAAGCCCGCCTCGCTCTCGTGGGAGATCGCCGGCTCGCTCTACGTCGCGGGGACGACGGCGCTCGGCGCGGTCGAGGGCCTCAACCTCGGTCCGAACGACGTCGTCGTGATCACGGCCGCCGCCGGCGGGATCGGATGCCTCGCGGCGCAGTTCGCGCGGGCCCGGGGCGCCGTCGTGATCGGCAGCACGACGGAGGACGGTTCGACTTCGTCCGGCAGTTCGGCATCGTGCCCGTCACGTACGGACCCGGGCTCGCGGCACGCGTGCGAGCCGTCACCGGCGCCCCCGTCACGGCGTTCCTCGACTTCCTCGGCGGGCAGGCCGAGGAGGCCGCCGCCCTCGGCGTCCCGCCGACGCGCGTCTTCACCACCACCGACTGGGGTGCCGTCGAGGACCACGACGCCGTCAAGCTCTACGCAGGCGACACGATCGCCCTGGGCCGGGTCGCGCAGCTCGTCGCCGACCGCCAGGTGAGGCTGCCCATCGCCGACGTGTTCTCCCTCGACGAGATCGGCGACGCGTACCGGCAGCTCGACCAGCGCGACTCGGCGGGCAAGATCGTGATCGGCATGAAGCTGGTGGACTACAAGGGGCAGAAGGTGAAGCCGTCGCGGCTCAAGCAGCAGGACGTCACCATCGGGGTCCCGACGCCGCACGACCGGGTGAGCGTGGAGGGCGTGCTGCCGCCGGTCATCGGCGACGGCCGCGCGCGGAAGCTCCGCACCGGGCCCATCCCGCAGGTCGGGGCGCCCCCCGCCGCGGCATCCGCTCGCTGACCCCCGCCGCGGCATCCGCTCGCTGACCGTCGCCGCCGGGGCGCCGACCGCCCCGGCGTTACGCGCGGTGCACCGCCCGTAGGATTGTCGGCATGGCCGACGGCTCCTCGTTCTACATCACCACCCCCATCTTCTACGTCAACGACGTGCCCCACATCGGGCACGCCTACACCGAGGTCGCCGCCGACGTGCTCGCGCGGTGGAACCGGCAGGCCGGTCGCGACACGTGGATGCTGACGGGGACCGACGAGCACGGCCAGAAGATCCTCCGCACCGCGACCGCGAACGGCGTGACGCCGCAGGAATGGGCCGACAAGCTCGTCGCCGAGGCGTGGAAGCCGCTGCTCGACACGATCGACGTCGCCAACGACGACTTCATCCGCACGACCGACGAGCGCCACGAGGCCAACGTCCAGCGGTTCCTGCAGAAGCTCTACGACGACGGGCACATCTACACGGGCGAGTACGAGGGCTACTACTGCGTCGGCTGCGAGGAGTACAAGACCGAGGCCCAGCTCGAGCCGGGCACGGGCGAGTACGAGGGCCAGCTGGTGTGCATCATCCACTCCAAGCCCGTCGAGCTGCTGCACGAGAAGAACTACTTCTTCCGCATGTCGGCCTTCGCCGACCGGCTCCTCGCGCTCTACGAGGAGCGCCCCGAGTTCGTGCAGCCCGAGTCGGCGCGCAACGAGGTCGTCTCGTTCGTCCGGCAGGGCCTGGCCGACCTGTCCATCTCGCGCTCGACGTTCGACTGGGGCGTCAAGGTCCCGTGGGACGACTCGCACGTCGTCTACGTCTGGTTCGACGCGCTCCTCAACTACGTCACCGCGGTCGGCTACGGACAGGACGACGCGGAGTTCGCGCGCCGCTGGCCGGCTCAGCACGTGATCGGCAAGGACATCCTGCGCTTCCACGCGGTCATCTGGCCGGCGATGCTCATGGCGGCCGGGCTCGACGTGCCGCGCGGCGTGTACGCGCACGGCTGGCTCCTCGTCGGCGGCGAGAAGATGTCGAAGTCCAAGCTCACGGGCATCGCGCCCGCCCAGATCACCGACGTGTTCGGCTCCGACGCGTTCCGCTACTACTTCCTGTCGGCGATCTCGTTCGGCCAGGACGGCTCCTTCTCGTGGGAGGACCTCGCTGCCCGCTACCAGGCCGAGCTCGCCAACGGCTTCGGCAACCTCGCCTCGCGCGTCATCGCGATGATCGGTCGCTACTGCGGCGGCGACGTCCCCGCGGGCGCAGCCGGGCGCACCGACGCCGACGAGGCGATCGCCGAGCTCGAGGCCGAGGTGACGGATGCCACGTGGCGAGCCGTGCAGCGCCTCGAGATCCACGACTCCATCGCCGCGACCTGGCGCCTCGTCGACGCGCTGAACGGCTACCTCACCGAGCAGGAGCCGTGGGCGCTCGCGAAGGACCCGGCCAATCGCGAACGGCTCGAGGCCGTGCTGGCCACGGCGTACCACGGGCTCGGCACGCTCGCCGCGCTGCTCTCGCCGGTGCTGCCGAAGGCCACCGCGAGGCTGTGGACCGCGCTCGGCGCGCCCGGCACGGTGCAGGAGCAGCGCATCGACCGTGCCCACGAGTGGGCCACGGGGTCGCGCGTCGCCGCGCTCGAGCCGCTGTTCCCGCGCGTGGAGGTCGCCGAGTGACGGCTCCGGCCGACCCCGCGGCCGGGGAGCCCGCGGAGGGGGCGACTCGCGACCACCTGCGCACGCGCTCCGACGGCGGCCGCGCCGCCGAGTACCCGCCCGCGCCCGAACCGCTCGCCGTCCCGGTGTACGACAACCACACGCACCTCGAGATCGCCGACGGGGCGATGCCGATGACGCCGCACGAGCACCTCGAGCGCGCGGCATCCGTCGGCGTCGCCGGGGCGGTGCAGGTCGGCACGGACGTCGCGACGAGCCGGTGGTCCGCCGAGATGGCGGCGCGCGAGCCGCGACTGCTCGCGGCGGTCGCGCTGCACCCGAACGAGGCGCCCGAGCTCGAGGCTCGCGGAGAGCTCGACGCGGCGATCGCCGTGATCGACGAGCTCGCGGCGCAGCCCCGGGTGCGCGCCGTGGGCGAGACCGGACTCGACTTCTACCGCACCGGCGACGACGGCCGCGACGCGCAGTACCGCTCGTTCGAGGCGCACCTCGACATCGCGAAGCGGCACGGGGTCGCGCTGCAGATCCACGATCGCGACGCGCACGACGAGGTCGTCGCGACGCTGCGCCGCGCGGGGGCGCCCGAGACCACGATCTTCCACTGCTTCTCGGGCGACGCCGACCTCGCGAGGCTCGCCGCCGACGCCGGCTGGTACTGCTCGTTCGCCGGCAACGTCACGTTCAAGAACGCCGAGAACCTGCGCGAGGCGCTCCGCGTGCTGCCGAGAGAGCTCATCCTCGTCGAGACCGACGCGCCGTACCTCACGCCCGTGCCGCTTCGCGGCCGCCCCAACGCACCGTACCTCGTGCCGCACACCATGCGGTCCATGGCCGAGACGCTGGCCGTCGACCTCGACGAGCTGTGCGCGCAGGTGGCCGGCAACACCGTGCGCGCCTACGGCTCGTGGGCCGACGGGCTCGACGCCCACCCCGCGGGATCCGCATGACCCGGCGCGCCGCGTCCGCCGCCGCCCGCACGTGGCCCAGCATCGAGACCGTGCGGGGGAGCAACCGGTGAACGCGCACCGCCACGAGGCCGACGGGGCGGACCGTACGGCGCGCCTGCTCGGGCCCGCCGAGATCCGCGACCTCGCGGAGCTCCTCGACGTCACCCCGACGAAGAAGCTCGGCCAGAACTTCGTGCACGACGCCAACACCGTGCGTCGCATCGTGCAGGCCGCCGGGGTCGAACGCGGCGAGACGGTCCTCGAGATCGGACCCGGGCTCGGCTCGCTGACCCTCGGGCTCCTGGAGGCCGGGGCCGACGTCGTCGCCGTCGAGATCGACGGACGGCTCGCGAAGCAGCTGCCGCACACCGCCACGGTCATGCAGCCCGGCACCCGGCTGACGGTCGTGCACGAGGACGCCCTGCGCATCGCCTCCCTGCCCGGCGAGCCCTCTCGCCTCGTCGCGAACCTCCCGTACAACGTGTCGGTGCCGGTGCTGCTGCACCTGCTCGAGCACTTCCCGTCGCTGCGGACCGGTATCGTCATGGTGCAGGCCGAGGTCGGTCACCGGCTCGCGGCCGAGCCGGGATCAAAGGTGTACGGCGCGCCCAGCGTCAAGGCCGCGTGGTACGGCCGATGGCGCATCGCCGGGCAGGTCTCTCGGATGGTGTTCTGGCCCGTGCCGAACGTCGACTCCGTGCTCGTGGGCTTCGAGCGGGGCGAGGCCCCGGGCGACCCTCCCGGAACCGAGGCCGAACGCGTGGCGGTGTTCGACCTCGTCGACGCCGCGTTCCAGCAACGCCGCAAGATGCTGCGGCAGTCGCTGTCCGGGCGGTTCGGGGGCTCGTCGGCCGCGGCCACCGAGGTGCTGGAACGGGCGGGCGTCGACCCGCAGGCGCGGGGCGAACAGCTGACCGTCGAGGACTTCCTCGGGATCGCCCGCGCCGCGGCATCCGCCTGACGCCGCCGTACCCGACCGGGCCGACCTGCCGGACCTCGCCGACCCGCCCGACGGGACGCATCGCCTGCGCGCCACCCCTTGCGGGCGGCACGGTCCGCCGGAGTAGCGTGAGGGCCATGACGCACGGGAGCATCGGGTCGAGCGGCGACGGAGTCGGCGACGCCAGGGTCCGCGAGGTCACCGGCCGCGATCGCGAGGAGTGGTTCGGGATCCTCGACGAGGCGGGCGCGAGAGCGTGGACGCACCCCGAGATCGCGGCGTGGCTCGCGGCCGACCAGGGCGTCGACCCGTGGTGGTCGCAGCACCTGACCGTCGCGTACGAGCAGGACCGCGGCATCCGCTCGCCCGGCCAGCGCCAGGACGGCGTCTTCGAGGCCAGCGTCTCGCGCACGGTGCCCCTCGCCGCCGTCGACGCGCTGCACGCGCTGGCGAACATCGTCGCCGCCGACCTCGAGGTGGAGCCGCTCGCGCGCAACACCTCCGCGCGGCATCCCACCGCCCGGTTCCACCTCGACGGCGGCGAGTTCGTGCTCGCGAGTGCGAGTCCCCGGGGCGACGATCGGTCGTCGATCTCGCTGACGTGGGGCCGCATGCCCGACGGCTCGCGCGTCGCCGACGTCAAGGCGGCGCTGCGCGAGTGGCTCGGGCGCGTCGGCTGAGCGCATGCCCTAGCGTGGACGCATGACGATCGCGGCGACCGACGAGGCAGTGCACGTCCGGGCGCCCGGCAAGATCAACGTCTTCATGCGCGTGGGCGCACTCGACTCCGACGGCTACCACGACGTCGCGACGGCCTACCAGGCCGTCTCGCTCTACGAGGACGTGCGCGCCTGGCCCGACGACGAGATCACCGTCGCGTTCTCCGGTTCGGTCGACACGTCAGACCTGCCCACGGATGCCTCCAACCTCGCCGTGCGCGCCGCGAAGCTGCTCGCCCACCACGCCGGGGTACCCGGCGGCGTGCGCCTCGAGATCGAGAAGCACGTCCCGATCGCGGGCGGAATGGGCGGCGGGTCCGCGGATGCCGCGGCGACCCTCGTCGCGTGCGACGCGCTCTGGGGCACGGCGCTGCCCAAGGAGGAGCTGCATGCGCTCGCCGCGTCGCTCGGCGCGGACGTGCCGTTCGCCCTCACCGGCGGCACGGCCATCGGCACCGGGCGCGGCGATCGGCTGAGCCCCGCGCTCGCGACGGGGTCGTTCCACTGGGTGCTCGCCGTCGCCGAGTTCGGCCTGTCCACGCCGGCCGTGTACCGCGAGCTCGACCGTCGCCGCGACGCCGGACTCGAGGAGGACTGGCGCTCGGGGGCGGATGCGGCATCCGCGGCCGCGCCCACCGTCGACCTCGCCGTGCTGCAGGCGCTGCGCGCGGGCGACCCCCGTCGGCTCGCGGACGCGCTGCACAACGACCTGCAGTCGGCGGCGCTCTCGCTCGCGCCCGGACTCGGACGGATCCTCGACATCGGCGAGCGGAACGGCGCCCTCGCGGGGCTCGTCTCGGGCTCGGGACCGACCGTGGCGTTCCTCGTCGACGACGCCGACTCGGCGATCGAGCTGCAGGTCGCGCTCTCCGCCGCGCGCCTGACCGCGGTGCACGTGCACGGCCCCGTGCACGGCGCGCGCGTCGTGCTGCGCTGACGCCCCTCACTGACCGGCATCGAGAGTATGGGACACGTCGTTCGGCCCACCTGATCAACGACGTTCGGCATACTCTCGACGTCGGTCGTTCGCGCCTGTGGACGGCCGCGCCCCCCGACCGTCCCCGGCGGCCATGATGGGCGGATGCGACGGCCGTCCCCGCTGCCTCCCGAACTCCGTTCCGTGCCGGCGTTCACGGTTCATCAGGCGCGGCGGCGCGGCGTGCACCCGAGCCGCCTCGCCGCTGACGATCTCCGCCGGCCCTTCCATGGAGTCCGCCAGCACGCGGTCGTGGCCGACGGTGCGCGGGCCCGAACCATGGCGTACGCCGAGCGGATGCCGGGACGGCAGGTCTTCAGCCACTCGACGGCCGCGCTCCTCTGGGGCGTCCCGCTGCCTCCGCGCCTCGAAGAGGACCTGAGGGTCCACGTGGCGGTACCCGCGGGGAGCACGAGGTCGCTCGCCGCAGGCGTCGTGGGCCACGTCATCCACCCCGATCGGCTGGGTGCGACGACGCTCGCAGGCATCCGTCTCTCGGCGCCATCCGACACCTGGTGCCAGCTCGGCTCCATGCTCGACCTCGACGATCTCGTCGCGGTGGCGGACCACCTCATCACCGGTGGCGAGCCGGTGGGTCGGGATCCGGCGCTCTGCAGCCGCGGCGAGTTGGCCGCGGCACTGCGCCGGCACGACGGGTGCCGAGGCATCACCCGGCTCCGGGATGCCTTCGAACTCGCGCAGTGGGGTCCGCTGTCCCGCCGCGAGAGTCTGCTTCGTCTGCAACTCGTCCGGGGCGGGCTCCCGGAGCCCGTCCCGAACCTTCGGGTGCTGGACGCGGCCGGCCGCCTCGTCGCGATCGTCGACCTCGCAATCCCGGCGTGGAGGGTCGGCATCGAGTACCAGAGCGACCTGCACCGATCTCCGGCGCAGTTCCGCGCCGACGTCCGCCGACTCGAGCGGCTGGCCGACCAGGGATGGCTGATCGTGCAGGCGACGTCCGACGACGTCGGCGCCGATGGCCGGGTGCGGGACTCCGCCGCCTTCCTCGACCGAGTCGCCGCACGCTTGCGCTCGCGGGGCTGGTCCCCGTAGCGACCGCGGAAGACGAGAGTATGGCGGATCACGGCTTGGCCGGCGGGGGAACGACGTTCGGCATACCCTCGAACGCTCCCGCGCAGGAGCCCGGGAGCGCGAGCGGGCGGGCTGGTGCGGCGGGCGCGCACAGGCGGGGTGGCTAGGGTTGACGGCGACATGGCACACCTCCTCGGCGCCGAGCGCCTGCACCTCGAGTTCCCCACGCGCACCGTCTTCGACGAGGTCACCGTCGGCATCGACGAGGGCGACCGCATCGGCGTCGTGGGGCGCAACGGCGACGGCAAGTCCACGCTGCTGAAGCTGCTGGCGGGCCGGCTCGAACCGGACGGCGGTCGCGTGACGGTGCGCCGCGGCATCCGCATCGGCATGCTCGACCAGGCCGACACCGTGGACCCCGGCGCCACCGTGGCCGAGGCCGTCGTCGGCGGCATCGAGGAGCACGTGTGGGCGGGCGACGCGAAGGTCCGCGACGTCATCGCGGGCCTGCTCGCCGACGTGCCGTGGCACGCCCGCGTGCGCGACCTCTCGGGCGGGCAGCGGCGACGCGTGGGGCTGGCCGCGCTGCTCGTCGGCGACTGGGACGTGCTGTTCCTCGACGAGCCCACGAACCACCTCGACGTCGAGGGGATCGCGTGGCTCGCCGGCCACGTGAAGGACCGCTGGGCGGCGAACGACGGCGCGCTCGTGGTCGTGACGCACGACCGGTGGTTCCTCGACGAGGTCTGCACCGCCACGTGGGAGGTGCACGACGGGATCGTCGAGCCGTTCGAGGGCGGGTACGCCGCATACGTGCTGCAGCGCGTCGAGCGCGACCGGATGGCGGCGGCATCCGAGGCCAAGCGCCAGAACCTGATGCGCAAGGAGCTCGCGTGGCTGCGCCGTGGCGCCCCGGCGCGCACCTCGAAGCCGAAGTTCCGCATCGAGGCCGCGAACCAGCTCATCGCGGACGAGCCGCCCGTGCGCAACCCGGTCGAGCTCAACCGCCTCGCGGTCACCCGGCTCGGGAAGGACGTCGTCGACCTCCTCGACGTCACGGTCGAGTACCCCGTGCAGGATGCCGCGCCGAGCGCCCCGGCGACCCGGACCGTGCTGCACGAGCTCGAGTGGCGCATCGCGCCGGGGGAGCGCACCGGCATCCTCGGCGTGAACGGCGCCGGCAAGTCGACCCTGCTGAAGCTCGTGACGGGCGAGGTCCAGCCGACGACCGGACGGGTCAAGCGCGGCAAGACCGTGAAGATCGCGGTGCTGAGCCAGGAGCTCGCCGAGCTCGCCGAGTGGGCGCATGAGCGCGTGAGCGCGGTCGTCGCCGCCCAGAAGACGGCGTACGTCGTCGGCGCGGGCTCGAAGGCGGTCGAGCTCACCCCGGGCCAGCTGCTCGAGCGCCTCGGCTTCACCAACCAGCAGCTCGCGACGCCCGTGAAGGACCTCTCGGGCGGGCAGAAGCGGCGGCTGCAGCTGCTGCTGATCCTGCTGCAGGAGCCGAACGTGCTCATCCTCGACGAGCCCACGAACGACCTCGACACCGACATGCTCGCCGCGATCGAGGACCTCCTCGACGCGTGGCCGGGCACCCTTCTCGTCGTGAGCCACGACCGCTACCTCGTGGAGCGTGTGACCGATCGGCAGGTGGCGATCCTCGACGGGCACCTCCGCGACCTGCCGCGCGGCGTCGACCAGTACCTCGAGCTGCGGCGGCAGCAGCAGACGGATGCCGCGGGGCCGGCCCGCGCCGGCGCGGCGACGCCTGCGGCGGGCGCCGTCGCGACCTCCGCGGCCCCCGCCCTCGCGCTCGCGGGCGCCGACCGCCGCGCGGCCGAGAAGGAGCTCGCCTCGATCGACCGCCGACTCGAGAAGCTGCAGTCCCAGATCGCCGTGCAGCACGAGAAGCTCGCCCGCCACGACCAGTCCGACTACGTCGGGCTCGGCTCGCTCGGCGACGAGCTTCGGGCGCTCGAGGACGCGGTGGCCGATCTCGAGACCCGCTGGCTCGAAGTATCCGAGCAACTCGAAGGCTAGCCTCGCAGGATCTGTGACGTATCGTGACCCGCGCGTCGCGCGGGCGAAGGATCTTCGCATAGCGTGGGAGGTGCGTTCGCGAACGCGGCATCGACGCCCCACCGCCACCAGCGGTGGGGTTTCGTCATGCCGGGCACCATCCGCCACCAGCACCCGATCGCGCGCGCCCACGTGAAAGAGGAACGCCAGCATGCCCAGCACCCGAACCAAGCTCGTCGCCGCGCTCGCCGCCGCACCGCTCGTCATCGGCCTCACCGCCTGCTCGTCCGCCGGAGCCGCCGAGGGCGACGACGTCGTCCGCATCGGCGTCGTCGGCAAGTCCGACCCGCAGTGGCCCGCCTTCGAGGAAGCGGCCGCCGAGGCCGGCATCGAGATCGAGCTCGTCGACTTCGCCGACTACGCCCAGCCGAACCCGGCGCTCACCGAGGGCGAGCTCGACCTGAACCAGTTCCAGCACATCGTCTACCTCGCCGACTACAACGTGTCGGCCGACGCCGACCTCACGCCGATCGGCGCGACCGCGATCTACCCCCTCGGCCTGTACTCGACGAAGTACGAGTCGGTCGACGACATCGAGGCCGGCGAGACCGTCGCCGTGCCCGACGACCCCTCCAACCTCGCCCGCGCGCTGCTCGTGCTGCAGTCGGCCGGGCTCATCGAGCTCGAGGACGGCGGCTCGATCTTCTCGACCGTCGCCGACATCGACGAGGCGAACTCCAAGGTGAAGGTGACCCCGCTCGAGGCGTCGCTGACCCCGACGAGCCTGCCGGATGTCGCGGCCGCCGTCATCAACAACGACTTCGTGCAGGACGCGGGGCTCACCTTCGCCGACGCGATCGCGCAGGACGACCCGGCCGACCCGAACGCGCTGCCCTACGTGAACATCTTCGCCGCGTCCGCCGATGAGGCCGACAACGAGGTGTACCTCGAGCTCGTCGAGATCTTCCAGACCGACCCGGAGGTGCAGGCCGGCCTGCTCGAGGCGTCCGGCGACACGGCCGTGCCCCTCACGACGTCGGTCGACGAGCTCGCAGAATCGCTCGCGACCGTCGAGGACGACACCCGGTCCCAGGGCTGATCCCGACGCACGCGACGATCGCGTGCGCGCACGGGCGGACGGAGCCGCGAACCGCGGTGCCGTCCGCCCGTCGGCGCGTTCGCGCAAGGAGGTATCCATGGCGCTCGTGACCCTCGAGCACGTCACCAAGTCCTACCCGGCCGCCGATCGGCGCGCCGAGGCGGTCACCGCCGTCGACGACGTCTCCCTCGAGATCGAGGCCGGCGACGTCTACGGCATCATCGGCTACTCCGGCGCGGGCAAGTCGACGCTCGTGCGGCTCGTGAACGCGCTGGAGCCCGCGACGAGCGGGTCGATCCGCATCGACGGCCGCGAGATCACCGGCCTCGCCGAGCGGGAGCTCCGCGGCATCCGCCTCGGCATCGGCATGATCTTCCAGCAGTTCAACCTGTTCGAGGCGAAGACGGTTCGCGCCAACATCGCGTATCCCTTGAAGGTCGCCGGATGGCGCAGCGCCGACATCCGCGCCCGCGTCGACGAGCTCCTCGAGTTCGTCGGGCTCGCCGACAAGGCCGGCGCCCGTCCCGACCAGCTCTCGGGCGGGCAGAAGCAGCGCGTCGGCATCGCGCGGGCGCTCGCGACCCGCCCGCGGATCCTCCTCGCCGACGAGGCGACGAGCGCCCTCGATCCCGAGACGACGCACGAGGTGCTCACCCTGCTGAAGCGCGTCAACGAGGAGCAGGGCGTGACGATCATCGTGATCACGCACGAGATGGACGTCATCCAGACGATCGCGACGAAGGTCGCCGTGATGGACCGCGGCCGGGTCATCGAGCACGGCGACGTGTTCGACGTGTTCTCGGGCCCGCGGCATCCGTCGTCGCAGAAGTTCGTCGGCACCGTCATCAAGGGCGTGCCGTCGCCCGCCGAGCTCGCGGTGCTGCGCGAGCGGCACGAGGGGCGCATCGTGACGTTCTCGTTCCGCGACGGCGACGCGTCGCAGGCGCAGGTGTTCGTCGACCTCGCCGCGGCGGGGCTCGAGTTCGAGCTCGTCTACGGCGGCATCAACGACATCCGCGGTCGCGCGTTCGGCCACCTGACCCTCGCGATCAGGGGGGCGGATGCCGCGATCGACCGTGCGCTCGCACAGGTCGCGCGCCACGCCGACGTGACGGAGGTGCGCTGATGGACGCCCTCGTCGACCTCGCCCCCGAGTTCTGGGAGGCCGCCGCCGAGACGCTGTACATGGTGGCGCTCACGATGCTGTTCGGCGGCGCCGGCGGCTTCCTGCTCGGCACCGGCCTCTACGTCACGCGCCGCGGCGGCCTGCTGCCGAACGCGGTCGTGAACAACGTGCTCAACGTCGTCATCAACTTCTTCCGCCCGATCCCGTTCATCATCTTCATCGCGGCCGTGCAACCGGTCACGCGCGCGGTCATCGGCACGGGCATCGGCACGGATGCCGCGATCTTCGCGCTCTCGCTCGCGGCGTCGTTCGCCATCGGCCGCATCGTCGAGCAGAACCTGCTCACCGTGCGACCCGGCGTGATCGAGGCGGCCCGGTCGATGGGCGCCGGACCCTGGCGGATCCTCGGGACGGTCGTCGTGCCCGAGGCGCTCGGTCCGCTGATCCTCGGGTACACGTTCATCGTCGTCGCGGTGATCGACATGACCGCCATGGCCGGCTTCATCGGCGGCGGCGGCCTCGGCTACTTCGCGCAGCTGTACGGGTACCGCCAGTTCGAGCCCGTCGTGACGTGGGCGGCGGTGCTGCTCATCGTGGCGTTCGTGCAGGTCGTGCAGTACCTCGGCAACTGGCTCGCGCGGCGCGTGCTGCGGCGCTAGTGGTAGTGCGCCGACCCCTCGTGGGCGTCAGGCGAAGCCGAGCGACAGCTTGCGCAGCAGTGTCGCGAGCCGGCGCTGCTCGGCCGGCGGCAGGCCGGCGAGCAGTTCCGCCTCGGCGTCGACGAGCCGCGTGATGGCGGCGTCGACGCGCGTGAGACCCGCGGGCGTCATCTCGACGAGGATCCCGCGGCCGTCGTGCGGGTCGGTCTGCCGGGTGACCAGGCCGCGCGCGACGAGCCGGTCGATGCGATTGGTCATGGTGCCGCTCGAGACGAGGGTCTGCGCGAGCAGCGCCTTCGGCGGCAGGCGGAAGGGCGCCCCGGCCCGGCGCAGCGCGGAGAGCACGTCGAACTCCCACGACTCGAGCTCGGATCGCTCGAACGCCTGCTTGCGCGCGCGGTCGAGCAGCTTCGCGAGCCGTCCGACGCGCGAGAACACCTGCAGCGGCGCGAAGTCGAGGTCGGGGCGCTCGCGCTCCCAGTCGTCGACGATCCGGTCCACCTCGTCCGCGTCCGCCGTCATGCCGCCAGTATCGCATCGGCGGTGCGGCGTCCGTTCCGAGGCGGCGGATGCCGCGTGGCAGACTTGGTAGGCGCTCGGCGGACCCGTGCCGGGCGCGGTCCGCCATGGTGTAACGGCAGCACGACAGCCTTTGGAGCTGTGAGGACCAGGTTCGAATCCTGGTGGCGGAGCATGGACAACAACCTCGCCATCATCGTGCTCGCCGCGGGTCAGGGCACCCGCATGAAGTCGGCCACGCCGAAGATCCTCCACCCCCTCGCGGGCGCGCCGATCATCGCGCACGTGCTCGCCACCGCCCGCGCCCTCGACGCGGCGCACGTGGTCGCCGTCGTGCGCCACGAGCGCGACCTCGTCGCGACGGCGATCGAGGACGAGCTGCCCGGCACGATCATCGTCGACCAGGACGAGATCCCGGGCACCGGGCGCGCCGTCGAACAGGCCGTCGAGGCGCTCCCGGCCGACTTCGCCGGCGAGGTGCTCGTGTTGAACGGCGACGTGCCGCTGCTCAACGCGTCGACGCTCACCGAGCTGCTCGAGCGGCACCGCGCCGACGGGCTCGCGGCATCCGTGCTCTCGGCCCGCTACGACGACCCCACCGGCTACGGCCGGATCGTGCGCGCGGCCGACGGCTCGTTCGACCGCATCGTCGAGCAGAAGGACGCGAGCGAGACCGAGCTCGCCATCGACGAGGTCAACGCGGGCGTCTACGCGTTCGGCGCCGGCGCGCTGCGCGACCAGCTCGCGAACCTCACGACCGAGAACGCGCAGGGCGAGAAGTACCTCACGGACGTGATCGAGCACCTGCGCGCGGCCGGCTCCGAGGTGAAGGCGCGGCCCGTCTCCGAGGGCTGGCTCGTGGCCGGCGTCAACGACCGGGCCCAGCTCTCCGAGACGGCCGCCCGGCTGAACGCGCTCATCGTCCGCGGCTGGCAGCTCAACGGCGTCACGATCGAGGACCCGGCGACGACCTGGATCGACCTCGCGGTCCGCATCGAGCCCGACGTCACCATCCGCCCCGGCACGCAGCTGAAGGGCGCGACGGCGATCGCCACCGGCGCGATCGTGGGGCCCGACACCACGCTGGTCGACTGCGAGGTCGGCGAGAACGCCGAGGTGAAGCGCACGGATGCCACGCTCGCCGTCATCGGCCCGGGCGCCTCCGTCGGCCCGTTCTCGTACCTGCGCCCGGGCACCGTGCTCGGCGCCGACGGCAAGATCGGCACGTTCGTCGAGACGAAGAACGCGAACATCGGCGCGGGCAGCAAGGTCCCGCACCTCTCGTACGTCGGCGACACGGAGATCGGCGAGGGGTCGAACGTGGGGGCCGGCTCCATCACCGCGAACTACGACGGCGTGGACAAGCACCGCACCACGATCGGCTCCCACGTGCGCACCGGGTCGCACGGGGTGTTCGTCGCGCCCGTTACGATTGGGGACGGCGCCTACACGGGGGCCGGGACGGTCGTCCGCAAGGACGTTCCGGCCGGGGCCCTCGCGGTGAACGTCGCCCCGCAACGCAACATCGACGGGTGGGTCCGCGAGCACCGGGCGGGCACGAAGGCCGCCGAGGCGGCCGAGGCGGCCGGCACGGGCGAGGCCGTCCAGGCGACCGAGGACTGACCAGAGAACGCCGCCACCGGTGGGAAGGACTGCACACATGATCGAGACCACCGGTTCGAAGCGGCTCGTGCTGATCTCGGGGCGCGCGCATCCCGAGCTCGCCAAGCAGATCGCGGCGGAGCTCGGCTCCGAGCTGGTGCCGACCGATGCGCGCACGTTCGCCAACGGCGAGCTGTACGCGCGCTACGGCGAGAGCGTGCGCGGCACCGACGCGTTCGTCATCCAGTCGCACGCGGCGCCGATCAACGAGTGGCTCATGGAGCAGCTCATCATGGTCGACGCGCTGAAGCGCGCGTCCGCCAAGCGCATCACGGTCGTCTCGCCGTTCTACCCCTACGCCCGGCAGGACAAGAAGGGCCGCGGCCGCGAGCCGATCTCGGCGCGCCTGGTCGCCGACCTCTACAAGGCGGCCGGTGCCGACCGGATCATGTCGGTCGACCTGCACGCCGCGCAGATCCAGGGCTTCTTCGACGGGCCGGTCGACCACCTGTTCGCCATGCCCGTGCTGCTCGAGCACTTCCGCAAGCTGCTCGATCCCGAGACCCTGACGGTGGTCTCTCCCGACATGGGCCGCGTGCGCGTGGCCGACATCTGGTCCGACAAGCTCGGCGCGCCGCTCGCGATCATCCACAAGCGGCGCGACCCGCTCGTGCCGAACCAGGTCTCGGTGCACGAGATCGTCGGCACGGTCGAGGGCCGCGTGTGCCTGCTCGTCGACGACCTCATCGACACGGGCCGCACGATCGTGAAGGCGGCCGAGGCCCTGAAGAAGAACGGCGCCACCGGCGTCGTGGTCGCCGCCACCCACGCGGTGTTCTCGAACCCGGCGGTCGAGATCCTGCAGTCCGACTTCATCGACCAGGTCGTCGTCACCGACACGCTCCCCGTGCCGGAGGAGAAGCGCTGGGACCGCCTGACCGTGCTGCCCATCGCGCCGCTGCTGGCCCGCGCGATCCACGAGGTGTTCGAGGACGGCAGCGTGACGAGCATGTTCGACGGGGCGGCCTGATGGCGGATGCCACGGCGAAGCCCTGGCTCCGAAGCTATGCTCCGGGCGTCCCGCACGAACTGCCGGCGCCGGAGGGGTCGCTCTACGAGCTGATCCGCGCCTCGGTCGAGCAGTACCCCGATCGTCCGGCCCTCGAGTTCTTCGGACGGGTCACCAGCTACGCCGAGCTCGGCGACCAGGTCGAGCGCGCCGCCGAGGGCCTCCGGCGGCTCGGCGTGCAGCCCGGCGACCCGGTCGCGATCGTCCTTCCGAACTGCCCTCAGCACATCGTGGCGTTCTACGCGGTGCTGCGCCTCGGCGCGATCGTCGTCGAGCACAATCCCCTCTACACGCCGCGCGAGCTGCGGCACCAGTTCGAGGATCACGGCGCCCGCGTCGTGATCGCGTGGGACAAGGTCGTCGAGACGATCCAGGCCTTCCCGGACGACCTCCGCGTGCAGCACGTGGTCTCGGTCGACCTGACCCGGGCGATGCCGTTCGCGACGCGCGCGCTGCTGCGCCTGCCCGTCGCGAAGGCGCGCGAGTCGCGCGAGGCGCTGACCACGCGCGTGCGCGGCGCCGTGCCGTGGCGCGAGGTGCTGGCCGCCGATCCGGTCGACGCGCACATCACGGCGCCCGGCGTCGACGACGTCGCCCTCATCCAGTACACGAGCGGCACCACGGGCTCGCCGAAGGGCGCGACCCTGACCCACGCGAACCTCCTCGCCAATGCGGCGCAGGCCCGGGCCTGGGTGCCCGAGATCGAGCGCGGCACGTCGGTCGTCTACGCGGTGCTGCCGATGTTCCACGCGTACGGGCTCACGCTGTGCCTGACCTTCGCGATGAGCATGGGCGCACGGCTCGTGCTGTTCCCGAAGTTCGATCCCGAACTCGTGCTCAAGGCGGCCAGGAAGCGGCCTCCGACCTTCCTGCCCGCCGTTCCGCCGATCTACGAGCGCCTGACGCGCGCAGCCGTCGAGCAGGGCGTCTCGCTCCGCGGCATCCGGATCGCCATCTCGGGCGCCATGCCGCTGTCCGCCGAGGTCGTCGAGCCGTGGGAGGCGCAGACGGGCGGCTACCTCGTCGAGGGCTACGGGCTGTCGGAGTGCTCGCCCGTGCTCATGGCGAACCCCGTCGCGCCGAGTCGCAAGGCGGGCACGGTCGGACTGCCGCTGCCGTCGACCGAGGTGCGGGTCGTCGACCCCGACGACCCGACCCGAGACGTCCCGCACGGCGAGCGCGGCGAGCTCGTCGTGCGCGGGCCGCAGGTGTTCGGCGGCTACTGGAGGAAGCCCGACGAGACCGACGCCGTCTTCGTCGACGACCCCGACGGCGGTGCCCGGTGGTTCCGCACGGGCGACATCGTCACGATCGACGACGACGGATTCGTGAGCGTCGTCGACCGGATCAAGGAGCTCGTCATCACGGGCGGCTTCAACGTGGCGCCGAGCGAGGTCGAGGAGGCGCTCCGGCACCACCCCGACGTCGAGGACTGCGCCGTGGTGGGCCTGCCCGACGAGCGGACCGGCGAGGAGGTCGTCGCGGCGGTCGTGCTGCGACCCGGCGCGACGCTCGACGCGGAGTCCATCAGGTCGCTCGCCCGCGAGCGGCTCACGGCGTACAAGGTGCCCCGGCGCGTGGTCGCGGTCGACGACCTGCCACGCTCGCTCATCGGCAAGGTGATCCGTCGTCAGGTCAGGGATCGCCTGCTCGAGCGATAGCCGGACGCGACGGACCCGGCGCCGCTACGCCTCGCGTCCCGGCTCGGCCGGGCGCGGCGCCGCGGGCATCAGGCCGAGGTTGCCGAGCAGCATCCCGCGATCACCCGGCCCGACCCGCGCGGAGCACAGCCAGCCGGGCCCGCCCTCGGCGAACAGGTCGAACGCCACGCTCGAGGTCGCGTTGACGCTGTAGTCGAGCGCGTAGACCGCGCAGGCGCGCTCCGCCGCCGCGCGGGCGACGCCGTACGCGGAGAGGACGAGCGGAAGCAGCATCCCGGCGAGCGCGAAGAGCACGACGATGCGCAGCGCGCGTCGCCGCCGCTCCGTGCGGACCGGTCGGTCGTCGCGGTCGTCGCCGTCGTCGAAGAGCTCGGGATGCGAATCGTCCATCATGCCGATCCTTCCACGAGCACCGAGGCGATGCCCCCGATGCTCGCGAGGACGGTGGCGGCGGCGACACCGGGCAGGGCCCAGCGGGGCGGCGTGATGGTGAGCTCGGCGCCCGAGAGCTGGACGCGCCGGACGGCGCCGATCGCGACCGCGCCGCCGGCCGCGGCGAGGAGCAGCGCGCCCACGGCGACGAGGGACGCCTCGTCGAGGACCAGCCCGGCCCGGAGGGACAGCAGCGCGTTGACCGCGATGGCCAGGGAGGTGCGGCCCCAGGCGAGCGCCGTGCGCTCGGGTTGCAGCCCCGGATCGCCGGTGGCCGGGACGCGGTGGACGCTCACGTGCGGCGGCTCACGACGCGATCAGGACGACGGTGAGCACGGCCGCGGTCACGAGGCTGGTGGCGGCGAGCACGGGCAGCGCCCACCCGTACGGCAGTGGCCGCCCGTGCCGCATCGCGATCTCGTTGGCGCGCCAACGGGTGTAGGCGATCACGCTGAGCGCGGTCGACGCGACGCCGAGCCCGACGGCGATCACCACGAGCACCAGCCGGGGCTCGAGTCCGGTCGCGAACTGGTGCAGCAGGACGCCGCCGGCGAGCAGGGCGAGCGCCGTGCGGATCCAGGCGAGGAACGTGCGCTCGTTGGCGAGCGTGAAGCGGTAGTCGGGGTCCTGCCCCTCCTGCTGCCACGACGGCCTGGCCATCATCAGCTCCCCGCCGCCCGATTCCCGCTCCCGGCGCTAGTGCGACGAGGGCGTGGCCTCGATCTCCGAGCGGTCGCCCGACCACAGCGTGTGGAACACGCCGGGTCGGTCGACACGCTGGTAGGTGTGGGCGCCGAAGAAGTCGCGCTGGCCCTGCACGAGCGCGGCCGGCAGCCGGTCGGCGCGGAGGCCGTCGTAGTAGGCGAGGGACGACGAGAACGCGGGGGTGGGGATGCCGGCGCCCGCGGCGACCTGCACGACGCGCCGCCAACTGTCCTGCGCGCCGGCCACGGCCTCGCGGAAGTACGGCGCGGTCACGAGCGCGACGAGGCCCGGGTCGGCCTCGTACGCCTCGGCGATGCGGTTGAGGAACCGGGCGCGGATGATGCAGCCCGCGCGCCAGATCTTGGCGATGTCGCCCTTCTTGACGTCCCAGCCGAACTGCTCGGCGCCGGCGACGATCTCGTCGAAGCCCTGCGAGTAGGCGATGATCTTCGACGCGTAGAGCGCACGGCGCACGTCCTCGACGAACGCGTCGGCGTCGCCCTCGGCGACGGTCCAGGCGGTCGACGGGCCGGGCAGGTCGGCGGCGGCCTCGCGCTGGGCGCGCTTCGACGAGAGGCTCCGCGCGAACACGGCCTCGGCGATGCCCGAGACCGGGACGCCGAGGTCGAGCGCGTTCTGCACCGTCCACGCGCCCGTGCCCTTGGCGCCGGCCTCGTCGAGGATGACGTCGACGAGCGGCTGCCCGGTCGCGGCATCCGTCTGGCGGAGCACCTCGGCCGTGATCTCGATCAGGTAGCTCTCGAGCTCGCCGGTGTTCCACTCGGCGAAGATGTCGGCGATCTCGGCGGGCGACTTGCCCGTGCCCTGGCGGATGAGGTCGTACGCCTCGGCGATGAGCTGCATGTCGGCGTACTCGATGCCGTTGTGCACCATCTTCACGAAGTGCCCGGCGCCGTCCGTGCCGACGTGGGTCACGCACGGCTCGCCCTCGGCGACCGCGGCGATCGAGGCCAGGATCGGGCCGAGGGTCTCGTAGGACTCGGCGGACCCGCCGGGCATGATCGACGGGCCGTTGAGCGCGCCCTCCTCGCCGCCCGAGATGCCGGCGCCGACGAAGTGGATGCCGGTCGGCGCGATCTCGGCCTCGCGGCGGATGGTGTCGTGGAAGTTCGCGTTGCCGCCGTCGACGATGATGTCGCCCGGCTCGAAGCGCTTCACGAGCTCGGAGATGACCGCGTCGGTGCCCTTGCCGGCCTGCACCATGATGATCGCGGTGCGGGGCTTCGCGAGCGAGGCGACGAACTCGTCGTAGCCCTCGGCGGCGACGAAGCCCGCCTCGGGGTGCTCGGTCGTGAGCGTGCGCGTCCGCTCGGGCGAGCGGTTGAACACCGCCACGGTGTTGCCCTCGCGGCTCGCGAGGTTGCGGGCCAGGTTGGAGCCCATCACGGCGAGTCCGACGACTCCGATGTTGGCGGGGGCGGTGGTCGTGTTCTCGGGCATGCGCGGGCTCCTGCTCGTGGGGGGGTACCGGCACCACGCTAGCAGGGCGGTGCCGTACGAGAATCAGACGTCAACCAGTATGGCGACGAATAAATCCGATTTAAACGGATGGCACGGCGCCGCCGCGATCGCGGCCGGGGAGGGCCCGCGGAACGTCGCGCCACGTGCGCTCGACGTCGTCGGTCGTGCGGCCCAGCACGCGACGCATCGCCTCGCGCGCGGCATCCGCTCGGCCCGCGAGGATCGCGTCGGCCACGTCGACGTGCCACTGCATCGCATCCTCGTTCGGGTGCGTGGGCATGAGCCCGCTCGACGTGCGCCCCCGGAGCACCTCGCCCACGGCATCGCCGAGCGCCGCGAACATCTCGTTGCCGGACGCCCGCAGCACCGTGCGGTGGAACTCGACGTCGAGTTCGAGGAACTCAGCGGCGTCGCCCGCGCGGCCGGCCGAGCGCATCGCCGCGGCGATGCGCATCAGCTCGGTCCCGAGCTCGGCGGGCGCGAACCGGGCCGCGAGCTCTGCGGCGACGGGTTCGACCGCCGTGCGCAGCTCGGTCAGCGAACGCAGCTGCGCGCCCTTGCGCTCGGAGGCCAGGCGCCACCGGATGACGGAGGGGTCGAACAGGTTCCAGGCGGTCGCCGGCAGGACCCGGATCCCGACGCGCTTCACGCTCTCGACGAGTCCCAGCGACTGCGCCACCCGAACCGCCTCGCGGACGACGGATCGCGACACTTTCAGGTCGTCCTCGAGCGACTCGGTCCGCAGGACCGTGCCCGGCGCGAGCTCGCCCGACACGATCCGCGTGCCCAGGTGCTCGACGGCCAGGTCGTGCAGGCGGGAGCTCATGGGTCGAGGATATCGGCGGCGAATGCCCGACCTCCGGCATCCGGTAGACTGGGCGATTGAACTTCGGCGAGGGATGCCGCCGGAGCCGGGCTCGCCCGGGCGCGGCATCCGTGATCGACGCGGTGGAACGAGACTCACGGCTGTTCCTCACGCTGGCTGCGTCCCACGCGGTCCCGGGCGTTCGAGTTGACACATCAGACACCATCTGGGCCGCGAGCCCGCAAGGAGCCATCACCATGGACGAAGACAACAAGGTCGTCGCCGAGACGCGCGAGTCGTTCGGCAAGGGCGCGGCGCGCAAGATCCGCGCCGCCGGCAAGATCCCCGCCGTGCTCTACGGCCACGGCACCGACCCGAAGCACCTCACGCTGCCCGGCCACCAGATCCTGCTGCTGGTGCGCAAGGCCAACGCGGTGCTCGAGCTCAAGATCGGCAGCAAGACCGAGCTCGCGCTCGTGAAGGACGTCCAGAAGGACCCCGTGCACCAGATCATCGAGCACGTCGACCTCATCGTCGTCAAGCGCGGCGAGAAGGTCCAGGTCGAGGTCCCCGTGCACGTCGAGGGCGAGCCCGAGTCGGGCACCATCGCCGACCTCGACGCCAACACGCTGCTCCTCGAGGTCGAGGCCACCCACATCCCCGAGAACATCACCGTCTCGGTCGAGGGCCTCGAGGACGGCACCAAGCTCCACGCGAGCGATGTCGAGCTGCCCGAGGGCGCGACGCTGGTCAGCGACCCGGAGACGCTCGTCGTCAACGTGCACGTGCCGCAGAAGGTCGACCTCGGCGAGGAGGCCGCCGAGGCCGAGGCCGAGGGCGACGAGGGCGCCGAGGCTCCCGCCGAGGGCGAGGCCGAGGCCGCCGAGGGCGAGTCGGCCGAGTAGTCGACCGCCTCACGACGATCGGTCGCGAGGGCCTGCGACGCCGCATCCGGGTACGCTCGGACGCGGGCCGCAGGCCCTCCGCCGTTCCCACCACCCCTGCCCCGGAGGCATCCGTGAACCTGCTCGACCGCCTCCTGCACCGCCGGAAGGACGAGGTCGTGTCCGACAACACCTGGCTCGTCGTCGGCCTCGGCAACCAGGGCGCCCAGTACGCGGGCAACCGCCACAACGTGGGCCAGATGGTCGCCGACGAGCTCGCGACGCGCATCGGGGCGTCGTTCAAGAGCCACAAGACGCCGTCGCGCGTCGCCGAGGGGTTCCTCGGCCCGGGCCGGCCGAAGCTCGTGCTCGCGAAGCCCAACAGCTACATGAACACGTCCGGCGGACCGGTCTCGGCGCTGCTCAAGTTCTACTCGCTGCCCGTCGACCGGCTCATCGTCGTGCACGACGAGCTCGACATCCCGTTCGACACCGTTCGGCTCAAGCGCGGGGGCGGGCACGGCGGGCACAACGGGCTGCGCGACATCCAGAAGGCCGCGGGGTCGCCCGAGTTCACACGCGTCCGCGTCGGCATCGGCCGGCCGCCGGGGCGCATGGACGCCGCGGACTACGTGCTGCGCGACTTCGCCGGCGCCGAGCGCGAGGCGCTGCCGAACCTGCTGGCGGATGCCGCGGACGCCGTCGAGTCGATCGTCTCGGACGGGCTCGTGGCGGCGCAGCAGCGCTTCCACTCACCGGCCTGAGCCGTCGCGGCGCGGTCGGCCCGACCCTGACGCTAGATCAGCCCGCGGAGGAACTCGTCGGGTGACGTCCCGGCCGCCCGGGCGCGCTCGACGAGCCGCGTGTGCTCCTCGGTCGTGAGCTCGAGCGTGAGCGTGGTCCAGTCGGCGCTCGGGTCGTCGAAGTCGAACAGCGCCGCATCGGCGGGCGCGGGCTCGTCCGCCGTGCCGTCGATCCCGGCCACGACCTCCTCGGCCGGCGAGGACGCCAGCGCGTCGACCGCGGGCTCGCACGCCCCGGTCCAGCCGGGCCCCTCGGGGATGTCGCCGCCCTTCTGGTACGCGATCGCGACCGCGCGGGCGCGCTCGTCGGCGGCCTCGTTCATCGGGTGGCCGGCGTGGCCGCGCACCCATTCGAATCGGTAGCGGCGGCCCCGCAGCGCCTCGTCGAGCGACTGCATGAGCTCGAGGTTGAGCACGGGCGAGCCGTCGGCCTTGCGCCAGCCCTTGCGCTTCCAGTTCGGCATCCACTTGGTCAGCGCGTTGATCACGTACTGGCTGTCGCACTGGACGAGGAGCTCCTCGTCGAGGTGCGCCGTCGCGCGGAACAGCTCGAGCACGGCAGTGAGCTCGCCCATGTTGTTCGTGCCGTGGGGCCAACCGCCCGCGGCCCAGCACGAGTCGTCGACGTACCAGGCCCACCCGGCCGGGCCGGGATTGCCGAGGGCGGAACCGTCGGCGGCGGCGATGATCATGCGGGTCCTTCCGAAGCGCGAGCGGCCGGTCGTCCGGCGCGGCGACCATGCTATCGGCGGCCGCCGTCCTCGGAGCGCTGTCAGGGGCCGCGCGTAGACTGCTCCGGTGATCCTGCAGGGCTTGAACACGGCGCTTTCGCGCGCCTCCACGATCGAACGAGCCCTCGCGGAGGCCGAGCGGAACGCCGACTTCTCCGCACCGGCCGGCCTCGACGCGCCGCTGCTCGCGGCCCTCCTCGAACGCCGCCGCGCCGCCGGGCTCGCGCCGGCGCTGTTCGTGGTGACCGCCACGAGCCGCGAGGGCGAGGCGCTCCGCGCTTCCCTCGAGCCCTACCTCGACGCGGGCGAGGTCCTCGAGTTCCCGGCGTGGGAGACGCTCCCGCACGAACGCCTGAGCCCCTCCGCCGAGACGGTGGGCCGTCGACTGCACGCGCTCCGCCGGTTGCGCACGTGGGAGGCCGAGGGCGCGCGCCATCCGCTCGTCGTCGTCGCCTCGGTGCGCGCCGCGCTGCAGCCCGTGGCCGACAACCTCGGCGACCTCGAGCCGATCGTGCTCGCCACCGGAGCGCGCGGCCACGACCTGTCGCAGATCGCGCTGCGGCTCGTCGACCTCGCCTACTCGCGCGTCGACATGGTCTCCCGCCGCGGCGAGTTCGCGGTGCGCGGCGGCATCCTCGACGTCTTCCCGCCGACCGCCGACCATCCCGTCCGCGTCGACTTCTTCGGCGACGAGGTCGAGGAGCTCCGCGCGTTCTCGGTCGCCGACCAGCGCTCGCTTCCCGAGCAGGTCGAGCGCGTCGAACTCCCGCCGAGCCGCGAGCTGCTGCTCACCGAGCCCGTGCGCCAGCGGGCGCGCGAGATGGTCCACGAGTTCCCGAACCTCGCGGGCATCCTCGAGAAGGTCGCCGAGGGCATCCCGGTCGAGGGCATGGAGTCGCTCGCGCCCGCGCTGGTCGACCGGCTCGTCCCGGTCACCACCTACCTCCCGGCGGGCGCCGCGGTGGCCGTCGTCGCGCCCGAGCGGGTCGCCTCGCGCGCCGTCAACCTCGCCGAGACCAACCGCGAGTTCCTGGCCGCAGCCTGGAACGCCGCGACGGCCGGTGCCGCAGCACCCATCGACCTCGAGGCCGGCGACTTCCTCACCGTGCGCGGGCTCCGCGAGTCGGCACTGCACAGCGCGCCGGGCGAGGCCGACGCGCGGCGCGTGTGGTGGACCTTCTCGAGCTTCGACCAGGGCGACGCCGCCGAGGCGATCGGCGAGACGCCGGGCGGCCCGGACGGCGCGTACGTCCGGGTCGGCGCCACGAGCGTGCCGAGCTTCCAGGGCAACGTCGAAGGCGCCGTCGCGCACGTGGGCGAGCGACTCCGCGACGGCTGGAGCCTCGTCGTCGCGGCCGCCGGGCACGGCCTCGTCGAGCGCGCTCGCGACGTGCTCGCCGAGCACGGACTCGCGGGCCGGCTGGTCGACGAGCTCCCCGCCGAACTCGAGCCCGGTGTCGCGTTCCTCGTGCAGGCGCCGGCGTCCGCGGGGTTCGAGGTCCCCGAGGCGAAGCTCGGCCTCATCGCCGAGGCCGAGTTCTACGGCCGGTCCGCCGGGTACGACACGCGGCAGGTCAAGAAGCTCGCGAGCCGACGGCGCAACGTCGTCGACCCGCTCCAGCTCAAGCCCGGCGACTACGTCGTGCACTCCACGCACGGCATCGGCCGGTTCGTCGAGCTCGTGCAGCGCGAGGTCGCGACCGGCACCCGACCGACCGGTCCCAGCCGCACCGCGGGCATCCAGCAGGCGCCGAAGTCGATCCGCGAGTACGTCGTGCTCGAGTACGCCCCGTCGAAGCGCGGCCAGGCGGGCGACCGCCTCTACGTGCCGATGGACCAGCTCGACCTGCTCTCTCGGTACGTCGGCGGCGAGGCGCCGTCGCTCTCCAGGATGGGCGGCAGCGACTGGGCCCAGGCGAAGAGCCGCGCGCGGAAGGCGGTCCGCGACATCGCCGTCGAACTCGTCAAGCTCTACTCCGCGCGGATGGCCGCGAAGGGCCACGCGTTCGGGCCCGACACCCCCTGGCAGCACGAGCTCGAGGAGGCGTTCCCCTACGCCGAGACGCCCGACCAGCTGCAGACCATCGACGAGGTCAAGGCCGACATGCAGCGACCCATCCCCATGGACCGCCTGCTCGCCGGCGACGTCGGCTTCGGCAAGACCGAGGTCGCCGTGCGCGCCGCGTTCAAGGCCATCCAGGAGGGCAAGCAGGTCGCGATGCTCGTGCCGACGACCCTGCTGGTCAAGCAGCACCTCGAGACGTTCAACGAGCGGTTCGCCGGGTTCCCCGTTCACGTCCGGGCGCTCAGCCGGTTCCAGACCGACAAGGAGGTGCGCGAGACCGTCGCCGGCCTCGCCGACGGGACCGTCGACATGGTCATCGGCACGCACCGCATCCTCACCGAGAAGGTGAGGTTCAAAGACCTGGGACTCCTCGTGATCGACGAGGAGCAGCGGTTCGGCGTCGAGCACAAGGACCAGTTGAAGAAGCTCAAGACCAACGTCGACATCCTCGCGATGAGCGCGACGCCCATCCCGCGCACGCTCGAGATGGCGGTCACCGGCATCCGCGAGATGTCGACGCTCGCGACGCCGCCCGAGGACCGCCATCCGATCCTCACCTACGTCGGCCCCTACTCCGACCAGCAGGTGGCGGCCGCCATCCGGCGGGAGATGCTGCGCGAGGGCCAGGTCTTCTTCGTGCACAACCGGGTGTCGTCGATCAACCGGGTCGCGGCCCGGCTCGCCGAGCTCGTGCCCGAGGCGCGCATCGCCGTCGCGCACGGCCAGCTCAACGAGCACGTGCTCGAGCAGATCGTGGTCGACTTCTGGGAGCGCAGGTTCGACGTGCTCGTCTCGACCACCATCATCGAGACCGGCCTCGACATCGCCAACGCGAACACGATCATCATCGACCGCGCCGACAAGTACGGGCTCAGCCAGCTGCACCAGCTCCGCGGTCGCGTCGGCCGCGGCCGCGAGCGCGCGTACGCCTACTTCCTCTACGACCCGGCCAAGCCGCTGAGCGAGACGGCGCACGACCGGCTCGAGACGATCGCCGCGAACAACGAACTCGGCAGCGGCATGCAGGTCGCCCTGAAGGACCTCGAGATCCGCGGGGCGGGCAACCTGCTCGGCGCCGAGCAGGCCGGCCACATCGCCGGCGTCGGCTTCGACCTGTACCTCCGCATGATCGGCGAGGCCGTGAACGCCTTCCGCGGCGAGGTCGCCGAGGGGCAGACCGAGCTGCGGCTCGAGCTGCCCGTCGACGCGCACATCCCCGAGGACTACGTCGACAGCGAACGACTCCGGCTCGAGGCGTACCAGAAGCTGTCGGCGGCGAGCGGACCCGCAGCGAAGGAGGGTCAGATCGACCTCGTCGTCGAGGAACTGGTCGACCGGTACGGCGAACCGCCCGAGGCGGTCGAGCACCTCGTCGCGATCTCGCGCCTGCGTCGCCGGGCGCAGCTCGCCGGGCTGTCCGACGTCATCGCGACGGGTTCCAAGCTCCGCATCGCCCCCGCGAAGCTCCCGGATTCCCGCCGGGTGCGTCTCGAGCGCATGTACCCGGGCGCGAAGGTGTTCGCGCAGAACGACGTGATCCTCGTGCCCTTCCCGACGCCCGGCGGCGAGGCTCCCGGCGACGCCGATCTCATCGAGTGGGTGTCGAACCTGATCGGCGTGATCTTCCCCGTCGAGCAGCCGGCCGAGGCGGGAGCCGCGGCGGCCTCGGGCTGACGCCCGGTCCGCGTCAGCGCGACATCGCGCCGCCGACGCCCGCCGCCTCCCCGAGGCGCCGGTAGTGGCGCGACCGGAGCGCGACGAGCACGGCGGAGACGACCATCGCGACGCCCGACCCCAGGAGCACCGCGACCGTCCCCTGGTCGATCACCTCGGGATACTCCCGGAAGGCCAGCTCGTTCATCAGCAGCGACACGGTGAAGCCGATGCCGCCGAGCGCGCCCACGACCAGGATGTCGGCCCACGTGAGCGGCTTGGCGCCCGTGCGTCGGTGGACGACGAGCGTGGCGAGCCCGCCGATGAGCGTGATGCCCACGATCTTCCCCAGCGGCAACCCGACGAGGATGCCCCAGAACGCCGGATCGAGCTCGCTCGGGCGCACCTGCGGGATCGCGACGAGGGCCGCGGAGAATGCGAACAGCGGCAGGATCACGCCGTTCGACCACGGCTCGAGGACGTGCAGGGCGCGGCCGGCCGGGCGCCGCGACATCACGAGACCGAGCATGACGCCCGCGATGGTCGCGTGCACGCCGGACAGGAAGACGAAGCTCCACGTCAGGACGGCAAGCACCACGAGCACGGCGATCACGGGCCACTGGGGTCGTCGGCCCAGCACGTACGGTGACCGCGGTCGCAGCAGGCGGCTCGTCACGCCGAACGCGGTCACGGTGATCGCCGCGAACCCGAGCCGGGTGAGGTCGGCGTCGGCCGTGAAGAAGAAGGCGATGAGCAGGATGGCGATGAGGTCGTCGAGCACCGCGAGCGCCAGCAGGAACACGCGCACGCGGGTCGGGATGAACCGGCCGAACATCGCGAGCACGCCGAGCGCGAACGCGATGTCGGTCGCCGTGGGGATCGGCCAGCCGTCGGCCGTCGGGGCGCCGGCCGCGAAGGCGAGGAACACCAGCGCGGGGACGACCACGCCGCCGACGGCCGCGATCGCCGGCAGCGCCGCCTTCGAGAGGCTGTTCAACTCGCCGATGACCAGTTCGCGCCGCAGCTCGACCGCGACGATGAAGAAGAAGATCGCGAGCAGGCCGTCGCTGATCCAGTGCCCGACCGACAGCTTCAACGGCGTGAACGGAACCTGGAGGTACGCGTGCTGCAGGTCGATGAGCGCCGGGCCGAGCGAGAGGTTGGCCAGCAGCAGGCCGAGCACGGCGGCGGACAGCAGGAGCGAGGCGGAGACGCGCTCGGAGCGGAGGAGGTTCATGGCACCTCTGCGGATCGGGGCGGCGGACCGGGCCGCGCGGGACGACGACGACGCTCGCGCGTCGGCCGACCAGACTTCCCGGCACTCCCGACCACCACTCTACCCGGCCGGTTACGCTCGCTACGAGGAGCCGCAGGGCGCGGACGGAAAGGCGACCACGGATGACGCAGGCACCCGCACCCGCACCCGGCGACGGGCTCCTCGGGCTCGTGGCGATGGTCGGCCGGCTCCGCGGACCGGACGGCTGCCCCTGGGACGCCGACCAGACCCACGAGTCGCTCGTGCAGTACCTCGTGGAGGAGTGCTGGGAGCTGATCGACGCGATCGAGTCCGGCTCGCGCGAGGAGATGATCGAGGAGCTCGGCGACGTGCTCTACCAGGTGCTGTTCCACGCCGACCTCGCCGCGCACACCCCCGGCGAGGATTACGACATCGACGAGGTCGCGCGTCACATGACGGCCAAGATGGTGGCGCGCCATCCGCACGTGTTCGGCGACCGCGAGGCGGAGACCGCCGCCGACGTCGTCGCGTTCTGGGACGAACTCAAGGCCGGCGAGAAGCCGCACCGCACGAGCGTGCTGGACGGCGTGCCGCAGGGCATGCCCGCGCTGGCCCTCGCGCAGAAGCTGCTCGGCAAGGCCGAGAAGGTCGGCGTGACGCGCGAGCCGACGGATGCCGCCCTCGCGCCGGCCACGGAGGCGGAGCTCGGCGCGACGCTGCTCGCGCTCGTGTCCTCGGCTCGCGACCAGGGATTCGACGCCGAACGCGCGCTGCGCGGCGCCATCCGCTCGCTGCAGGAGGACGTGCGGGCCGCCGAGGCGTGAGACGCCGGTGCGGCGGCTCAGGCGATGCGGCTGCCGCGCGCGAGTCGCTGCGCGGGCGTCCGTGTGCGGCGGATGGCCCAGGCGAGGGCGCCCGCCGCGAGCAGCACGTGGACGGCGAGTCCGACGAACCAGGACGGCACCGAGCGGTCGTACACCTCGGCGGGCCGCTCCCAGTCGTCGTCGGGCGCGATCGAGCCGGACGGCGTCCAGTTCGCGCACTCGTCGTACTCCACCTCGAGCTCGGGTGCGTGCTGGGCCTGCCGCACGCCGGTCGCGATCCAGCCGAACAGGTCGTTCGGGTTGCCGTGCTCGTCGAAGCTCCCGGGCGCGGCATCCGCCACGACGACGTACGGGTTCGCCGCGAGGAAGCCCCAGACGAAGTCGAACCGGGGCACCTGGTAGCTGTAGGTCTCGGACGGCAGGCACGGCGGCTCCTCGCCCGGAGGGACGCCGTCGCGCTCGACCGCCGCCCAGTCGACGTAGGTGTTCGTCGTCCGGGCCTCGGACCGGACGGACGCGCCGCCGAGCCCGAAGGCGATGAGCGTGCCGATCGAGAGCGCGGCGACGACGAGGTACGTGACCGCGACCGAGAACAGCGGCCGGGTCAGCACGCCGGAGAGGCCGACGCCGATCGCGGCGACCACGCCGAGCTCGAGCGCCGTCACGAGCGTTGAGACGACGATCGTCGACGCGGGCACCTCGCCGAGGGCGACCGCGAAGACGAGGAACGGGAGGGCTGCGACGAGGAAGGCGAGCCCGGTGATCCACGCGGCCAGCCATTTGCCGAGCACGATCTGCGCCGTGCCCACGAGCGTGACCTGCGTCGTCGCGAGCGTGCCGGCATCGCGCTCGCCGTTGATCGCGCTGGCGCTCAGCGCGGGGGAGACGAGCGTGCCGAGCAGGAGCACGAAGAAGACGATCGTCGAGAACACCCCGCCCCCGCCGTCGAAGAACGCGTCGGTCGCGAAGACGAGCAGCACCGTGACGGCGAGCACGAGCACCACGAACACGGCGAGCAGCACGTACCAGGCGAGAGTGCGCGTGCGCTGCCGCAGGTCGAGGGTGACCACCAGCCAGAGGCCCTGCAGGAATCCGGTCATGCGGGGCTGCCTCCGTTGCGGCTCAGGTCGAGGAAGACGTGCTCGAGGTCGCCGACCGCGGGCGCGAAGGACGAGATCGGGACGCCCGCGCCGACGAGGTGCGCGAGCAGCTGCGCGGCGTCCTCCTCGGAGGCGAGCGGGACGATCGCGCCCAGGTTGTCGATGCGGCTCGCCGACCCCCACCCGGCGGCGTCGAGCGCGACACGGAGCCGCTGGGGATCGAGCGACCGCACGCGCCAGTCGCGCGCCGCGCCCGCGGCGCGCGCGACGTCGTCGGCGGCGGCCGTGACGCCCCCGGAGAGGTACACGGCCTGGTCGGCCATCTCCTCGAGCTCGGCGAGCACGTGGCTCGACACGAGCACCGTGCGACCCTCGGCGGCGAGCCGGCGCACGAGCAGGCGCAGGGAGGCGCGCGCCATGGGGTCGAGGCCGGAGGCCGGCTCGTCGAGCAGCAGCACCTCGGGATCGTGCACGAGCGCCCGGGCGAGGCTCAGTCGCTGCTTCTGCCCGCGCGAGAGGACGCGCGTGGGGCGGTCGGCGAGCTCGCCGAGGTCGACGAGTTGGATGAGCTCGGCGGCGCGTGCCGCGGCGGCATCCGCCGGGCGACCGTACAGGCGCGCGCTCGCCACCAGCGCCTCGCGCACGGTGAGCGTCGCCCACGAGCCGAGCAGGTCGGGCATCCATCCCATGCGGGCGCGAACCTCGCGCGGCTCGGTCACCGCGTCGAATCCCGCGACCCGCACCGTGCCGGCATCGGGCCGCAGCAGTGTCGCGAGCATGAGCAGCAGCGTGGTCTTCCCTGCGCCGTTCGGGCCGATCAGCCCGGCGACATGCCCCGGCTCCACGGTGAACGTCGCGTTCCTCACGGCGTGCACGTCGCCGAACGCGCGTGCGACCCCGGACACCTCGATGCCGGCCATCCGACCTCCCTCGGGTCGGCGGATGCGCCGACGAGACGGCAGCCTATCGGCGGCAGACCGCCCGTGGACCGGGGACGGCACGGATGTGGAGAACCCCGTCCGGTACGACGCCGCGACTGTGATCGGCGGCCGGGGATCGCACCCCCGTGACGCCCGGCCCACGTCGGCGTAGCCTTCGGCCATGACCATCGATCGGACGAGACTGGGGCAGTTCCTCGAGCGCTACGGCGCGTCGCTCGCCGCGTTCGACGCCTCGGCGAGCGCATCGCTGTGGGGGGAGCCGCGCGCCATCCTGTCGGACGGCTTCGCCGGTGCGCTCGGCAGCGACGACGAGCTCGTGGCCGCGCTCGAGCAGTCGTACCCGCTCTACCGCGCGCTCGGCCTCGCGGGCGTCGAGCACGAGCTGCTGGAGGAGGCGCCGATCACCGACCGCATCACGCGCGTGCGGGTGCGCTGGCACTTCCTCGACGAGACGGGCGAGCGGATGTCGCGGAGCGACTACGAGTACTACGTCGTCGAGGGCGACGACGGCGCGCTGCGCGTGCGGTTCGCCGTGGGCATCGACGACGCCGAGCAGCTCGCCGACCTCGCGCGGCGCAAGGGGATCGACCTCGGCTGACCGGCCGGCGCGTCGCCGGTCGACCGCGCCCGGTTCGGGACGCGGCATCCGCTGCTGGAAGAATGGGTCGCATGGCCCAGACCCTGACGCCCCCGCGCGGCATGCGGGACTTCCTGCCCGCCGAGAAGGCCCGCCGCGAACACGCGCTCTCGGTGATCCGCGGGGTGTACGCGACGCACGGGTTCGACGAGATCGAGACGCCCGTCATGGAGGACTCGTCGCGCCTGCACGCGGGCCTCGGCGGCGACAACGAGAAGCTCGCGTTCGCCGTGATGAAGCGCGGCCTGACCCCCGACGACCTTCGTGCCGCGGCGGAGAGCGGCGACGCGCTCTCGCTCGCCGACCTCGGCCTGCGCTACGACCTCACGGTCCCGCTCGCGCGGTTCTACGCGACCCACCGCGCCGCGCTTCCGCCCGTCTTCCGCGCCATCCAGATCGCGCCGGTGTGGCGCGCCGAGCGCCCCCAGAAGGGCCGCTATCGCCAGTTCGTGCAGTGCGACATCGACATCATCGGCGAGGCCGGCCCGCTCGCCGAGCTCGAACTGCTCACCGCGACCGTCGCCGCGCTCGACGCGCTGGGCCTCGACGGATGCCGCATCCGGCTGAACGACCGGCGCATCCTCGCCGGCATCCTCGGCTCGTGGGGCGTGCCCGACGAGCTGCGCGAGCGCGCGCTCATCACGATCGACAAGCTCGACAAGATCGGCCCCGACGGCGTGGCGGCCGAGCTCACGACCCTCGGCATCGACCGGCCCGGCGTGGCCGACGAGCTGCGCCAGCTCGCGGCGGCCGACTGGCACCTCGCCGACGGCGTCGTGCCCCCGCCCGCGTGGCTCGACCTCGAGGCGTTCGGCGACCTCGTCGCGCTCCGCGATGCCGTCGCCGGGACGCCGGTCGACTTCGATCCCACCCTCGTGCGCGGCATGGGCTACTACACCGGGACGATCTTCGAGATCGCGCACCCCGACCTCGGCTACTCGCTCGGCGGCGGGGGCCGCTACGACCACATGATCGGGCGCTTCCTCGGCCACGAGGTGCCCGCGTGCGGGTTCTCGATCGGCTTCGAGCGCATCGTCGACCTGCTGGCGGTGCGCGACGAGGGCCGACCGCGCTCGATCGTGCTCGTGCACGACCGCGACGTGGCGCCGGCCGAGCTGCTCGCGCTCAAGCACGAGCTCGTGGCATCCGGCGCGCGCGTGCGCTTCGAGAAGCGAGCCAAGAACCTGCGCGGGCTGCTCGAGCGCGTCGCAGCCGACGGCTTCGACGCGTGGGCGCCCGTGACCGCCGGGACGACGGATGCCGCGTCGCTGGAGTTCCGCGACCTCGGCGCCTGACCGCGCCCCGGTCCGCCGCTCCGCGAACCGGCGCGGGCGGCATCCGGAACCCCCACCCGGGGAACGGAGGGTGAGGGGCGAGGGGCGGCAGGGGCGCCCGCGCGCGACGACATCCGCGAGGCGACCTCGGAACGAGGGTCCTAGACTGTCCTGCGGGCCACGACGGAGTCGTCCAGCACACCCCCATCACAGAGGAGTTCACTGTGGCATTCATCGAAGCTGTCGGCGCGCGCGAGATCCTTGATTCGCGCGGCAACCCCACCGTGGAGGTCGAGGTCCTGCTCGACGACGGCACGGTCTCGCGGGCCGCGGTGCCCTCCGGCGCGTCGACCGGCGCGTTCGAGGCGTACGAGCTGCGCGACGGCGACGGGGACCGCTACCTCGGCAAGGGCGTGCAGAAGGCCGTCGACGCCGTGCTCGACGAGCTGGGCCCGGCCATCGAGGACCTCGACGTCAGCGACCAGCGCGTCATCGACGCCGCCCTCATCGAGGCCGACGGCACCGAGAACAAGGGCCGCCTCGGCGCGAACGCCATCCTCGGCGTGAGCCTCGCGGTCGCCAAGGCCGCGGCCGATTCGGCCGACCTGCCGCTGTTCCGCTACCTCGGCGGGCCGAACGCCCACGTGCTGCCCGTGCCGATGATGAACATCATCAACGGCGGCGCGCACGCCGACACGGGCGTCGACATCCAGGAGTTCATGGTCCTGCCCGTCGGGGCCGAGACCTACTCCGAGGGCCTCCGCTGGGGCGTCGAGACCTACCACGCGCTCAAGAGCCTGCTGAAGTCGAAGGGACTCTCGACCGGTCTCGGCGACGAGGGCGGCTTCGCCCCCGACTTCGAGCACAACCGCGCCGCCCTCGACTTCATCGCCGAGGCGATCGGCACGGCCGGCTTCACGCTCGGCAGCGACATCGCCCTCGGCCTGGATGTCGCGGCGACCGAGTTCTTCGAGAACGGCGTCTACCGCTTCGAGGGCAAGGACCGCACGGCTGCCGAGATGAACGCCTACTACGCCGAGCTCGCCGACGCGTACCCGCTCATCTCCATCGAGGACCCGCTGGCCGAGGACGACTGGGACGGCTGGGCCGAGCTCACCGGCTCGCTCGGTGCGAAGCTGCAGCTCGTCGGCGACGACCTGTTCGTGACCAACCCCAAGCGCCTCGCCGACGGCATCGGCCGCCGCGTGGGCAACTCGATCCTCGTGAAGGTCAACCAGATCGGCACGCTGACCGAGACCCTCGACGCCGTGAAGCTCGCGCAGCGCGCCGGCTACACCGCCGTGCTCTCGCACCGCTCGGGCGAGACCGAGGACACGACCATCGCCGACCTCGCGGTCGCGACGGACTGCGGCCAGATCAAGACGGGCGCGCCCGCCCGGTCCGAGCGGGTCGCCAAGTACAATCAGCTCCTGAGGATCGAAGAAGAGCTCGGCGAGGCCGCGGTGTACGCGGGCCGCACGGCATTCCCGCGCTTCACGGCGTAGCACGTCACGAGACGTCCAGACGGGAGCGGCCGGGCGGCCGCTCCCGTCGGTCGTCCTCCGGGCGCGAGAGGAGGGCGACGATGAACGCACGGCGCCCGACCCCTCCGCGGGCCAGGGGCGCGGCCGGTTCGGCGAGCACCGGGCCGGGCACCGGTTCGGGGCGCTCCGCCGCGACGCCGAAGGGCGCATCGGCCGGAGCCGCGAAGCCCTCCGCCGCGAAGCCCGCCGCGCCCAGGTCGGCTCCCGCCTCCGAGACGGCCGTGCCGAAGCGCCCGACGCCGTCGGCGTCGAAGGGCGGAGCGAAGGCGGCGCGGACCAGCGCACGAGGCGGCCGCCAGTCCATCCGGCAGGTCAGTTCGGACTGGCTCGCCGGCATCCGCTTCTCGGGGTTCTCGATCATCATGATGGGCGTGCTCGTGCTGGCGGTCGTCGTGCTCGCCCCGAGCATCGCGGCGTACGCCGAGCAGCGCCAGCAGATCGCCGAGCTCAAGGCCGAGGTCGCCCAGCAGGAGGCGGAGGTCGCCCGGCTCACCGAGCAGCGCGAGCGCTGGAACGACGAGACGTACATCGTGACGCAGGCGCGCGAGCGCCTCTACTACGTCCTTCCCGGCGAGGTCAGCTACCTCGTCATCGACGACCGTTCGCCCGAGGCGCTCGCGAACGCCGACCGGGAGGTCTCGCGCGAGGTCACCGAGCAGCGCGGCGACTGGATGCAGACCATGCTGCGGTCGGTCATGACCGCCGGGCTCGCGCCCGCGGCCTCCGACGCCCCCGCCCCCGCCGAGCCGGCGCCCACCGACCCGGCCCCGACCGACCCGGCGCCCACCGGGACCGACCAGCCCGCCGACGAGGGGACCCGATGACCCGCCCGCCGTTCCCCCCGGTCTCCGAGCGCGACCTCCGCATCGTCGCCGCCCAGCTCGGCCGCCCCGCCCGAGACGTGGTGGGCATCGCGGCCCGGTGCGCGTGCGGCGCCCCGACGGTGGTGTCGACGGCCCCGAGGCTCGCAGACGGCACCCCCTTCCCCACCTTCTACTACCTCACCCACCCGGTCGCGACGGCGTCGATGTCGTTCCTCGAGGCCGCGCAGCTCATGGTCGAGTTCACCGAGCTGCTCGACGGCGATCCCGGTGTCGCGGCGGCGTACCGCGCGGCCCACGAGCAGTACCTCGCCGACCGCGAGCAGTTCGGCACCGTCGAGGAGATCGCGGGGGTCTCCGCGGGGGGCATGCCCACTCGCGTGAAGTGCCTGCACGCCCTGGCGGGCCACGCCCTGGCCGCGGGGCCCGGCGTCAACCCGATCGGCGACCTCGCCCTCGAGCGTTCGAGCTGGTCGCCCGACGTGTGCCGATGCCCCGACTACGGCGTCGACGACTCGGATGACGCGGGGCCCGCATGACGACGGCCACGCGATCCTCGACGGCCGCGCCGGTGCGCCGGCGACGGCCCGCGTGGCGCGCCGGGCTGACGGTCGCGCTCGCCGCTGCGCTCGCCGTGACGGGGGCGACGCCCGCCAACGCCGACACGGTCCGCGACCTGCAGTACTGGCTCGCCGAGTACGGCTTCACCCAGGCGTGGACCACGTCCCGCGGCGAGGGGGTCACGGTGGCGATCATCGACACCGGCGTGAACGGCGAGGTGGCCGAACTCCGCGGCGTCGTCGCGGGCGGTACGGATGCCTCGGGGATCGGCTCGCCCGACGGGCAGACGCCCGTCGGCGAGGAGAGCGAGCACGGCACGATGGTGGCGTCGCTGCTCTCGGGCCGTGGCACCGGCGAGGGGAACGGCGTGATCGGGGTCGCGCCCGACGCCGAGCTGCTCACGGCATCCGTCGCCTTCGGCCAGGACTCGGGGTCGTCGAAGTCGAACGACGAGCAGATCGCCGAGGCCGTGCGCTGGGCCGTCGACAACGGCGCCGACGTGATCAACATGTCGCTCACCCGCAACACGAGCGACTGGCCCGAGAGCTGGGACGACGCCTTCATGTACGCCTTCGAGAACGACGTCGTCGTGGTGGCGGCCGCGGGCAACCGCGGGTCCGGCACGACGCAGGTCGGCGCCCCGGCGACCATCCCCGGCGTCCTCACCGTCGCGGGCGTCGACCGCGAGCAGAACGCGAGCTTCGACGCGAGCTCGCAGGGCATCACGATCGCCGTCTCGGCGCCGAGCGAGGACCTCGTCGGCGTGCTGCCCGACGGGGGCTACGTGCAGTGGTCGGGCACGTCCGCAGCGGCGCCGCTCGTGTCGGGCCTCGTGGCGCTCGTGCGAGCCGAGTACCCCGACATGGATGCCGCGAACGTCATCAACCGCGTCATCCGAACCGCCGACCCCAAGGGCGAGGCGGCGCCGAGCCCGCTCTACGGCTACGGGATCATCGACCCCGTCGCGGCGCTCACCGCCGAGGTCGAGGCCGTCGAGGCGAACCCGCTCGGCAGCCTCGCGGAGTGGATCCGCGTGCACCGTCGCGCCGACCTGCCCGAGGAGGACACCGCCGACGGCACCGACGCGCTCGAGGTCGTGCCGATCGCCGACCCGCCCCCGCCCCGGTCGGAGAGCGCGAAGACGCTCCTGCCGACGCCGTGGACCCTCGCGTATATCACGGTGCCGCTCTCGCTGGTCGCCGGATTTGGTACGCTAGCAGCGCTGTTGGGCATCGGCGCCACTCGGCACATCAGGCGGACTGAGCGCATCCGCGCCCAGTGATCGCACTCACCAGATAACCAAGGAGTCCATTCACCGTGCCCAAGATTCTGATCGTCGGTGGCGGCTACGCAGGCTTCTACACGGCGTGGAAGCTCGAGAAGTGGCTGCGACCCGGCGAGGCCGAGGTGACGGTCGTCGACCCGCTCCCGTACATGACGTACCAGCCCTTCCTGCCCGAGGTGGCCGCCGGCTCGATCGAGCCGCGCCATTCGGTGGTCGCGCTGCGCCGCCACCTCAAGAAGACGACGGTCGTGACGGCGAAGGTCACGGGCATCGACCACGCCTCCAAGTCCGCGACGATCACGCCCGAGGTGGGCGAGCCCTGGCAGTTCGACTACGACGTCGTCGTCGTCACGGGCGGTGCGGTCTCCCGCACGTTCCCGATCCCGGGCGTCGCCGACCAGGCGATCGGGCTGAAGACCATCGAGGAGGCCGTCGCGATCCGCGACCGCGTCCTCACCAACTTCGACAAGGCGGCGAACCTCCCGGCCGGCCCCGAGCGCGACCGGCTGCTGTCGTTCGTCGTGGTGGGCGGCGGCTTCGCCGGCATCGAGGTGTTCGCCGAGCTGCGCTCGTTCGCCAGCTCGCTGCTGCAGTACTACCCGCAGCTCAAGTTCGACGACACGCACTTCCACCTCATCGAGGCGATGGGCCGCATCATGCCCGAGGTGTCGCTGCCGACCAGCCACTGGGTCATCAAGCACCTCGCCCAGCGCGGCGCCGAGATCCACCTCGACACGCAGCTCACGAGCGCCGTCGACGGCCGCATCGAACTGTCGACGGGCGAGACCTTCGAGTCCGACCTCATCGTCTGGACCGCCGGCGTCATGGCGAACCCCGCCATCGTGCGCACGAGCGACCTCCCGGTCGAGGAGCGCGGCCGCATCCTGACGCGGGCCGACCTCCGCGTGGGCGACGAGGACGACTTCGTCCCCGACGCGTGGGCCGCCGGCGACATCGCGGCCGTGCCGGATCTCACGGGCGGCGGCGTCGGCGGATACTGCGTGCCCAACGCCCAGCACGCCGTCCGCCAAGGCAAGCTGCTCGCGAAGAACATCGTCGCGGTGCTCCGCGGCGAGGAGCCCGAGCAGTACATCCACAAGAACCTGGGCGCGGTGGCCGGTCTCGGCATCGGCTCGGGCGCCTTCCAGTCGGGCAAGATCGCGATCAAGGGCCTGCCGGCCTGGTTCGCGCACCGCGGCTACCACGGGCTCGCGATGCCGACGTGGGAGCGCAAGTTCCGTGTGTTCTGGGGCTGGTGGAACAACTTCTGGCTCGGCCGCGACATCGTGTCGCTCGCCGCGGCCCAGCAGCCCCGTGCCGCGTTCGAGCAGTTCGCCGCCCGGCCGAAGCCGGCGGCGGAGGTCGCCCCGGCCGCCCCCGCGAAGGCCGTCGAGTCGGGTGCCGGCGCGAAGGGCGCCCGGACGGCGCCCGCCAAGGCGATCGCGGCGAAGTAGTCGCCCCTCGCCCTATGCTGTGACGGGGGGGGGGGGGGGGGGGGGGGGGGAGACACCCCCCCCCCCCACCCCACCAAAAAAAGAAGAGGAAAACACCCCCCACCCAGGACGGATCGCCCACA